>JBMCWS010000041.1:0-21991 GCA_048621375.1 Pseudomonadota bacterium
GCGTTGAGCTGGCTGAACATGGGGATGCGGCGCTGGAACATCTCCACCACATCATCCACGTCGCGGCTGTAGGGCAGCGCGTGAAACTGATACTCCAGCAGCGGATGGTCGGCGGGCTTCACGTCGTTGCCGTGGATGAACTCGACGACGTCGTAACCCTGGTTCATGGCCTGCTTGATGAGCGGATAGCCGGCCAGGGCCCCCACCACGTAGACCCCGGGCACGTTGCTCTCGTATTGCCGGCTCAACTCCGGCAGCGCGTCGGGCTTGTCGTTGGGGAACTCGATGCCGATGGATTCGACGAACTTGCGGGGCGGAATCGAGCCGAGCCTGGCGACGATGCGGTCACAGGCGATCTCGCGGTCGCCTTCCGGGGTTTCCACCGTGAACAGCAGCGGCTTGTCGGCGTCCGGCGTTTCCACCACCTGCTTCGGAATGGTGCGATACAGACAGGAGAAATCCCGCGCGGGATCGCTGATGGCCTCCAGCACCTGCATCAGGTTGCCGTCTTTCGCCCGGCTGAACTCGTCCCGGCGGTTGAGGATGATCACCCGGTTCTGCTCCGCCAGGGCGAGCGCGTTCTCGATGGCGGAATCCCCCGCGCCCACTACGACGATGGTCTCGCCGCTGAAGGCGTACGGATCCTCGAGATGGTACTGCACCCGCTCGAGACTCTCTCCCGGAACACCGAGCCGGCGCGGATTGCCCTCGATACCGATGGCGAGGATCACGTGCTCCGCCTCGACCGCGTCGCCGCTCGCCAGCTCGATGCGGAAATTCCCCTTCGAGCCGGTGACCGCGGATACCTCACTGTTGAAGCGTACGTTGACGCCGAGGCGGCTGATGTCGTCGGCCCAGGCGTCGAGAATGCTCTCGCGCTTTCCTTCCTCGAACCGGCAGTCGCTGCGCAGATCGAGAAAGCCCGGCTGTGCCATGACGTGCTTGCCGAGCTGATAGCGGTGGATGGTCTTGGCCGGAAGCTCGAAGCTCTCGAGCAGGACGTGGGTGGGCTCGCTCACGCCGGCTTCACGGTCGCGCAACGCGGCGCGGCCGGCGGCGCTCAGCCCTCCGGGCCCGGACCCGATGATGGCGATGCGGAATCGCTCCGGAATGATGCCTCTCCTAGATGTCGAACCCGCGCGACGAGCGCGGAAAGATACGCTACACCTGCGCCCAGCCGTCAGGCGTGCGGCAGGAAGTCACCGCCGCTTCTTCCGTCTCCCCGTTCGCCAGAGTGATGGTCTGGGTGGTGGTGTAGCATTCCGAGGCCATTTCCACGTCGACCTCGGCCACGTCCGCTGCTTCGGCGGCCTCACCGGTGTCGTTGTCGTCGGCGGCCTCGCCGGTGTCGTTGTCGTCGGCGGCCTCACCGGTGTCGTCGTCGGCGGCGGCCTCGCCGGTGTCGTTGTTGCGGGCGGCCCCGCCTTGATCGTTGTCGGTGTTCGCGAGCGCCTCGTCGAGCGATTCGTCGGCGGGTGCTTCCCAGGGTTTCAGCAGGTCGGCGGATACGTAGCCGATTCCCACATTGCCCCGGCCCACCAGATACCAGTTCTCGCCGCGGACCTTGCCGATGGCGGTGATGCGTTCTCCGCCCGATAAGCTGTCCACCACTTCGTAGCGCGTGCCGGGCCCGCCGCGAACGTTGATGCTGCCCGCGCTGTCGACACTGTAGGGTTCACCAACGGCATCCATCATCGGCAGGCTTTGCACCCGCTCCCGACGTACCTTGACCGGAGTGGACCTGGGAGGACGCCTCTCTGCCGGCTCGGAGACGACGCGGCCCGATGCGCCCGTCTCGGGGTTGGACCATTCCTGGGGCCGGCCAGAGCGAATGGAGCTGCGCCGCGCCTGGTCGATCCGTCGCACATCGCTCGCGGTGAGCTGATCCATGAAAGCGCCGGTGAATCCGGAGACGGCGGTGCGGGTGGCGTTGCGGCACATGGCGTTGCCGGACGTGCACATGGACGTCGTGGTGTCGCGCACGATCCGGGAAGAGGCGTCAGAGGCTGCGGTATCCACGACGTCACCGAGCACATCGTTGAACACGCCCCCCTGCGATTCACACCCGCCGATGGCAAAGAGCACCAGCAGTGTCAGTCCACCCCCGCGCATATCGTTGTTCTAGCCCCCTGAAACCCGCTACGAATGCTAACCAACCCGACAAAGCCGAACAAGGATCGACTTCACGTTATTCCGGATGCCTCCTGTACGACCCGGTCGAATCCGTTGCTCGTGCAATAGGTTCGCTGTTGTTCCCGCCGTTCTCCGCCGGCGTCGATCCACTCCCGCACATCGATCATGAACGGGCAGTCATCGCTCTCCAGACGTCGCGGGTTCTCCAACTCGACCGCACCCTCGATACCGCCGCGCCGCCAGTTCTGCGTCTCCATGGCGGACTGGAGCTCCTGCACCAGCGCGGGCATGTCGGCACAGCCCGAGCGCTGGCACGCCTCGAACCGTTCCCGGATGGAAGTATAGGCCAGCAGCGCGCTGAGCAACTGCTCGCGCCGGAACGAGCGCACCTCCGACGACAGGTCCAGCCCGGCGACGATGCGGTCCTCGGGATCCGGCTCCTCGCCCCCACCGGGCGGACTCTGCGGCGCCTGCGCGGGGGCTTCCGCATCCTCCGGGTCCCGCGCCACCACCGGCTCGTCGGGCGCGGAGTCCGGCTGCGGCTGTGGCTCGCCGGCAGGGGGGCTCGCGGAGCCGGACGGCTCCGGCCGCTGCGAGACCGCGGCGGTCTCCGCGGGCGCTTCAGCAGACTCGCCGTCAGACTGCTCGGCCGGCTCTTCCGCGGGCGCACCCGTGGCGGCCGCGAGCCAGTTGCGCGGATCCACCTCGCCGTTCATCCACCAGTACCCGCCACCGGCGGCAACCGCAGCGAGCACGAGCCCGGCGAGCGCCCACAGGGGCTTGCGGCGCGGCCTCGCGGCGGCAGCGGGGGCGCCCGTGGCCGTGCCCGCCGCGGCGGGGCGCACGAAGGTAGCGCCGGGATCGTCTTGCTCCGGCGGCGGGGTCAGCCCGAGAAGCCGCAGGAACGCCCGCGCGTCCTGGGGCCGCTCGTCGATATCGACGGCCAGCGCCCGGTCGAGCGTCTCCAGGAGGCCCTGGCTGTACGCCCCCTGGCCGGCTTCCACTGCCGGCCGCAGCGGCGTGCCCTGTTGGCGCGCGATGGCGTCCACCGGCGGCTCGCCGGCGACCACGCGGTACATGGTGCCCGCCAGAGCGTAGAGGTCCGACCAGGGTCCCTGGCGCTCGCCCGTGCCGTACTGCTCGAACGGCGAGTAGCCGGCGGAAATGATGCTGGTGAGATTGGAGGTAGCCTGGGGGCCGTGGGGGCGGCTGGCGCCGAAATCGATGAGCACCGGCGTGCCGTCCCGGCGCATGAAGACGTTGTCGGGCTTGATGTCCCGGTGCAACAGGCCCTTGTCGTGGACCCGCGCCAGGCCTTCCAACAGCGGGCCCAGGATGCCGTGAACGAGCAGTTCCTCGTCGGGCCGACCGTGGGAAGCCAGCCAGGCCCCCAGGTCCATGCCTTCCTCGAACTCCATCACCAGATAGGCCGTGCCGTTGCGCTGGAAGAACCGCATGACCGAGATGATGTTGGGGTGGCGGAACATGGCGAGCGCCCGCGCCTCGTCGAGGAAGCGGGTCAGCCCCCACTGGAACAGCTCTTCGTCCTTGTCGCTGCGCGGATGGACGTGGCCGGTTCCGTCGCGGTAGGCGAACTGCTGCGGCAGGTACTCCTTTATGGCGACCTCCCGCTGCAGGGTTTCTTCCGACGCTTTGTAGGTAATACCGAACCCGCCCTGCCCGAGCACCGAGGTGATTCGATAGTCGTCGAGCACCTCGCCCACGGGCAGTGTCTGGGAGTGGACCTGGGTTTCCGACATGAAGCCTCGCGGCAGTGCGACGCCGCAAGCTTAGCCGCTCGGCGCGGGGATTTTCCAAAAACCATGCCCAAAAAATCGTTGAACCGGGCGGGGACCACGCCATAGCATCGCGTTTCGCTGAATACAGGGCAGGACCATGGCGATCTCCGACCACGTCAACCTCGAGCAATTCATGGACGAGCTGAGCACCCGGAATCCCGGTGAGACGGAATTCCATCAGGCCGTCTACGAGGTTGCCTCCAACGTCTTCGACTACATCGCCGACAAAGAGATCTATCACGAGATGCAGGTGCTGCGGCGCATCGCCGAGCCGGACCGGGTGATCAGCTTTCGCGTGTGCTGGGAAGACGATCGCGGCAACATCCGCGTGAACCGCGGCTACCGCGTGCAGAACAACAATGCCATCGGCCCCTACAAGGGGGGACTGCGCTTTCACCCCACGGTGAACCAGAGCATCCTCAAGTTTCTCGCCTTCGAGCAGACCTTCAAGAACAGCCTCACCGGACTGCCCATGGGGGGCGCCAAGGGTGGCGCGGACTTCGACCCGAAAGGCAAGTCGGACGGTGAGGTCATGCGCTTTTGCCAGTCGTTCATGTCGGAGCTCTATCGCCACCTCGGCGACGACGTGGACGTACCGGCGGGCGATATCGGCGTGGGGTCCCGGGAGATCGGTTACCTGTTCGGCCAGTACAAGCGCCTCACCAACCGCTACACCGGCGTGCTCACCGGCAAGGGCATGGAGTACGGCGGCAGCCCGATCCGCACCGAGGCCACCGGCTACGGCACGGTGTACATGCTGCAGGACATGCTCGAGCGCATGGGCGACGGCATCGACGGCAAGACCTGCCTGGTCTCCGGTTCCGGCAACGTGGCCCTGTACGCGGTGGAGAAGATCAACCATCTCGGCGGCCGGGTGGTGACGCTCTCCGACTCGAGCGGCTTCATCCACGACAAGGCCGGGATCGATGCCGAGCGGCTGGAATACGTCATCGACCTGAAGACCCGGCGCCGGGGCGGCCTGGAGGAATACGCCCGGGAATTCGGCGCCGATTTCCATCCCGGAGAGCGGCCCTGGCGCGTACCGGGCCAGCTCGTGCTCCCGTGCGCCACGCAGAACGAGATCACCGAGGCGGATGCCCTCCGGTTGATCGACAACGGCGCCATCGCCGTCTCCGAAGGTGCCAACATGCCCACCGATCAGCGCGGTATCGAGCATTTCACCGCCGCCCGGGTGCTGTTCGCTCCGAGCAAGGCGGCCAATGCCGGTGGTGTGGCCGTCTCCGGCCTCGAGATGAGCCAGAACAGCGCCCGCATCACCTGGAAGGAGGAAGAGCTGCAAGCCCTGCTGCGCGACATCATGCACCGGATTCACGAGCGCTGCGTCGAGTACGGCCAGGAGCCGGGCAGCGACTTCGTGGACTACGTCCGGGGTGCCAACGTCGCCGGGTTCGTGAAGGTCGCCGATGCCATGATCGCCTACGGCGTCGTCTAGCGCCCGGCCCCGCGACCCACGCCGGCCCGGCCCGTTTCTTGCGTCGCCACCGTCAGCAAATCGGCGCGAGGCGACAGATCATGGCGGTACCGAAGCACCTCGAGGAAGCGGCCAGAAAGCTCGACCTGGCCATGTACCGCATCGATGCGGCGCGGGAACAGCCGCTCGACGCGGACAGTCAACGGCAATGGCTGGAAGGCCTCACCGAGTTCTGCTTCGCGCTTTCCGACATCCAGGAGTTCAACAACGAGTCGGTGCACGAAAAACTGCACGAACTCGCCGGCACGCTGGGGCCGGAGCGGATTCTGCTGGGCAAGAGCCGCAGCGACCGCTGACGCCGTTCACGCCGGGACGTAGGCGCTGCACCAGCCGTCGGCGTTCACCAACTTGCCGGGGAAGATCTGACAGCCGCCCCAGGGGTCGTCGCCCAGTTCCGGCTGAAACAGACTGCAATTGGAGCAGAGCTGTCCTTCCTCGTAGCTCGGAAACGCCTCCGCGTCCACCTCATCGGCCGAGTGCTTGTACCCCAGCGACGAGGCCTGGGTGGCGGATTCCTCGAGCTTCTCGAGGGATTCCCCGTTCCCCTGAGGCTGTTGCGCCTGGGACTGCGGCTGCGACTGCGGCTCGGTGGCCGGCTGCTCGCCCGTGGGTTGCGTGCCGCCGGCGGGCTGTTGCGGAGCGTCGGAGGGCTCCTGCATTTGCTGCCCCGATTCCGGATCGGTACAGCCGTAGAGGTTGACCAGCGGGATCAGCGCGACCGTTCCCCCTGCCAGCTTGAGGAATCTGCGCCGAGATGCGGTATCCGGGTGTGCCGTCATGTTCTTCTCTCGCCAGGCGGATTCGCAGTTATTTTGCCCACATGAGTCCGCGTTGTCATTGACGGAAGTAAACACCGCAGCGCCGCCCCGCCCCTGCTGCCATCAGCGTCACAGGAACAGGCAGACAGCTCGCAGCTCGATGCTGCGCCGGCTGGGCTGCCCCGGCGCAACCCGCGGATCCGCGAACGCCGAGTGGGGCGTCCAGAACGGCTCGCCCTGGGTCACCCGCTCGCTGTCGTAGGTCCGGAACGCCACCACCTCGTCGGTGCGCATTTCGGGAAAAGTGTACCAGCGATGCTCGTCCGGATGCTGCGGCGCCACCACCCCCAGAGTCTCGAAATCGATGCCGGTATCCGCGTAGTTCTGCACCGGAAAGGTTCGCAGCGCCGCGGCCGGCACCGAGCGCGCGTCGCAGAAGGCGATGGGCAGGTCCATCCGCGGCGGCCCGGTGTTGCGCCAGAACTGCAGGATGAGCAAACGCCGCGCCCCGATTACGGTCTCGCCGCTGATTCCCTCTCGCGCCAGCGCTCGCGCCGCGTCCTCGGTCGGCTGGCGATAGGCGTTGCGCACGAGGTCCCCGTAGCTGGCAGCGAAGTCGGAATGGACGAAGCTGATGGGCGCCAGATCCTGGTGCCGGGCCGCCTCCTCCGGGTTGCGGCTGATGTGCCCGGAGACCAGCGCATGGTCACATCCGGTGAGGGCACGGGCGAGCTCGGCCATCTCCGGGTAGTGAACCTCGGCGACCTCGTTCCTGTCGTTCCAGTCCTTCACGGCGGCCGCGTGCCGCTTCAGCTCGAAGCCGCAGACCTCCCAGCCCGGCAGCTTCGCCGTGCGCCCGTCGCGGATCGTCACCTCCGCCGCCACGGTGTCCTGCGGATCCCTGGAGTCGGCGGTCAGATAGTTCATGGCAGCGCGACAGAAGACACTGTCGCCGCCGTCGCTCCGGTTGGTGTTCATGGCGCTCTCCCCTCTTTCACCGCGTTCGCCCGCGCATCGACCCAGAGCCGGTTGGCCGGAAAGTCGATGACGAGCACGAAGTGCCGCAACAGCGACACGCCAATGTTGGCATCAACAGCGCCCGCCGTCGCGTCCACCGCGGCCACCACGCCGTCGATCTCCACCCCGCCGATGGAGACGGTGCCCACCTCGACGAGATCACGCACCACCGGCCCGCCGATGCCGCCCCCGGATTTGCTGCCCGCGGCGCGATCCGCGCCGAGCCAGCCCCGGGCCGCGGCGAACCGTTCGCCCACCAGCATCTCGCTGCCGTTGCCGAGGTCGAAGTCGGCGAGCACCGGCACGCCGTCGAGGATCACCGGGAACTGCTTGATCCCGGCATGATCCACCAGGGTGAGGCGCTCGCCCTGCGCGCGCTGGTCCGCGCTGACCCGGGACAGATCGCCGCGCTCGATGTCGAGGCGGAAACGCCCGGCATCGAACAGCTCGCGGCCGAGCACCACCATCACCGGCTCGCCCACCAGACGCCGCGAGATGTCTGCCAGATCCAGCACCGCGGCGGTGCGGTCGGTGAGCCGCGTGCCCACGGCGGTGAGATCCACCCCGTGCACCAGCGCCACGTCCTGAACGCCGCCGGTCCCCCGAGCCAGCTCCCGGCCCTCGGCGGTCAGACCGAGCTGGCGGGCGAACCCCGCATCGAGGAGCGTCAGCTCGGCGCCGGAATCGAGCAGCGCCTCGGTCTCCACGCCGTTCACCGTCACCGGCACGAAGATGCGATCGCCGGTGACCCGAACCGGCTCGGCGAAGCCCGGCAGCGGCACCACCACGGCGACGACGAGCAGAATGCGAAGACCGGTGCCCATGCGCGGTATCATGCCCGATCCGGCAGCCCGTTTTAACGCCGGCGCCGTGTCCGGCGTCTCAGCTCTCGATGATCTTCGAGCCGCTCTTGCCCCAGTACTCGTCGCGGATGAGCCGCTTGTAGAGCTTGCCCGTGGCGTGGCGCGGCAGCTCGTCGCGAAAATCCACCCGCCGCGGCACCTTCACGTGGGACAGTCCCTCCCGGGCGTAGCCGATGATCTCCTCGGCGAGGCCGTCGCCGGGGCTCACCCCTTCCGCCGGCTGGACCACCGCCACCACCTGCTCGCCCATCTCGGGGTCCGGCGCGCCGACCACGGCCACGTCGGCCACCTTGGGATGGTTGATCAGGTGATTCTCGATCTCCTGCGGATAGATGTTCACCCCGCCGGAGATGATCATGAAGCTCTTGCGGTCCGTGAGGTAGAGGTAGCCGTCCTCGTCCACCCAGCCGACGTCGCCCAGGGTGGACCAGCCGTACCGGTTGTAGCTGTCGGCCGTCTTTTCGGGGTCGTTGTGATAACGCACCGGCGGACCACCCTCGAAGTAGATGAGCCCTTCGGTACCCGGCGGGACGGGCTCGCCTTCGTCGTCGCAGATGTGCAGCACGCCGAGGACCGCACGCCCCACCGAGCCCTTGTGGTTCAGCCATTCCTCGGAGGTGATGTGGCACAGGCCGTTGCCTTCGGTGCCGGCGTAGTATTCGTGGATGATCGGCCCCCACCACTCGATCATGGCCTCTTTCACCGGGATGGGACAGGGTGCCGCCGCGTGCACCACCGACTCGAGCGACGAGACGTCGTAGCGCCGCCGCGTCTCCTCCGGGAGCTTCTGCATGCGCACGAAGTGGGTGGGCACGAACTGCGCGCAGGTCACCCGATAGCGCTCTATCAGCGCCAGCGCGGTCTCCGGGTCGAACTTCTCCATCACCACCACGGTGCCGCCGAGGCGGTGCACGGCCATGCACCAGCGCAACGGTGCCGAGTGGTACAGCGGCGCCGGCGAGAGGTACACGCAGCCCTCGGGAAAGCCGAACAGGTCGCGCACCAGCGTCACCAGTGCCGGCTCGGCGTCGATAGGATCGCCGGTGAGCTCGGGCTTGATGCCCTTCGGCCGGCCCGTGGTGCCGGAGGAATACAGCATGTCGGTGCCGGAGCTCTCGTCCGCGATCCGCGCCGCCGGCTGGGCCGCGACCGCGGCGTCCCAGCTCTCGTAACCCGGCCCGGCCGCGTCGGTCATGTAGAGCTTCACGCCCTCGAGCTGATCCGCGAGCTGCGCTGCCACGGCACCCATGGCGGGAGACGTCACCAGCAACTTGGCGCCGCTGTCCTCCACGATGTAGCGCGCCTCGTCGGCATTCAGCTTCGAGGAGATGCAGGTGAAGTAGAGCCCGGAGCGCTGGGCCGCCCAGGCGATCTCGAAGTACCGGGGATGGTTCTCCAGCAGCACGGCGATGACGTCGCCGGTCTCGAGCCCCAGGGAGCGGAAAAGCTGCGCCCCCTGATTGGAGCGGTCGTCGAGTTGCCGGTAGCTGATGGTCTCTCCGGACCCCGCCATGACGTAGGCGGCACGATCCGGGTGGGTGGTTGCGTAGCTCGATGGATGCATCAGTTGGAAGACTTCTTCGGAATGTGAATGGCCTTGGGAACCATGAACCCGAGCAGCCCGTCGATACCGTTCTCGACGCCGATGCCCGACTTCTTGTGCCCCCCGAACGGCGTGGACGGCGGCAGGTACAGGTTCTCGTTGATCCAGACCGTGCCCGTCTCCATGCGGTGCGCGATGCGTACCGCGCGGTCCACGTCCTCACTCCACACGGAGCCGGCGAGGCCGTACTCCGTGTCGTTGACCTGGGCGATCATGGTGTCTTCGTCATCGAAGCGCAACATGGGCAGGATGGGGCCGAACGCCTCCTCGGTGACCACACGGCTGTCCGGCGGCGGATCGTCCACGAGGGTGATGGGCACGAAGTAACCGTTCTCCGGCACCTCGGCCCCGGTCAGCAGGGTCAGCCCGCTGGCGCGCGCATCCTCGAGCAGGTCCACGACCCGCTCGTACTGCCGGGCGTTCTGAATCGGACCGAGCACCGTGCCCTGCTCGGAGCCGTCTCCGACCTTGATCTGACGGGCGATGCCGTGCAGGTGGTCGCGAAGCTCGTCGTAGACGTCGTCGTGCACGTACAGCCGCTTGGTGGCAACACAGATCTGCGCGGTGTTGAAGAATGCGCCGAAGAAGACCTGCTGGGCGATGGCGGGGACGTCCACGTCCGGCAGGACGATCGCCGCGTCGTTGCCGCCGAGCTCCAGGGTCACCCGCTTGAGATCCTGGGCACAGCTCGCCATGACCTTCTTGCCGGTCTCGGTGGATCCGGTGAACGACACCTTGTCGAACCCGGGATGAGCCGTCATCCAGGGCCCGAGGTCGTCACCGCCGGTGATTACGTTGAGCACCCCCGGGGGAAAGACATCGCGCAATAGCTCCCCCACCTTCAGGGTGCACAGCGGCGTGAACGGTGACGGTTTCAGCACCAGGGTGTTGCCCGCCAGCAACGCCGGCGCGATCTTCCAGGTGCTCAGCATCATGGGAAAGTTCCAGGGCGCGATGGCGCAGACCACCCCAAGGGGCTCGTAGTGCACTTCGGTTCGGCGCACCTCGGAATCCTCGGTTATCTGCACCGGCGGTTCCATCCCGGCATGCGCATGGTAGTGCGCCGCCGCCAGGCGGATCTCGTTTCGCGCCGCGTCCACCGGACGCCCCTGCTCCCGGGTGAACAGCACCGCCAGATCCTCCACGTGCGCCAGCAGGGTATCGCCGGCCTTGCGCAACAGCGCCTGGCGCGTGGCGAGCGGCGTGCGCCGCCAGCCGTCGAAAGCGTCCCGCGCGGCCGTCACCGCCTGATCGAGCTGTTCCTGCGACGCGTCCGGGGCCCGGGCAAACGTTTCGCCCGTGGCAGGGTTCACCACCTCGAGCGTTCCGGCGCCGGCGACCGCGGCGCCGTCGACGGTCATGGTGAAATCGGCATGAAAGTCCATCGGCTCTCCTCTCCCTGCATCGCGGTCCCGGACCGCGATGCAGTGTCGTAATCGGTAGAAGCCGGGGACGTTAGCCCTTCGGCGCCGGCACGTCCAGAGACGCCGGTGCTCAGCGCATCTGCTGGTCGAGCATCTGATCGTGACGCTGCGACATCTCGTCGGCGCGGCCGGCTTCGATGGCCTTCTGCGCCATGGGAAATATCTTCTCCTCCTCCCGGCGGACGTGTTTCTCGACTGCCTGCTCGAGCTCGCTTACGGCCTCGATGAAGCCGTCGGCGGTGGGGTCCATGTCGTCGATGTCGTCGAGCAGCCGGTCCACCTGCTGGTGCTCCTCGATGGCGGCCTTCACCTCGGTCTGCGCCGCCTTGGTGGCATCACGGACAGCGGGATAGAACACCTTCTCCTCGAACTCGGTGTGGGCTGCGAGCGCCTGCCGGATCTGGCGGCACAGCGCGTTTCGGGTTTTCTCGGAGCCTCCCGTGGTGCCCTTGAGCTTGTCGATGAGGGCGGCCACGTTCTCGTGGTCGTGGTGCAGGGTTTCGTTCACGTGGGTCATGGCATTGCTTCCTCGCGTTGGCGCCCAGGCGGCTGCAATCGTCGTGCCCCGGGGAAACTGGCCCCGATCTTGCCCTGCAACGCGCACCTGAAGCCGCGGTTGCACCATCGGGAGGCCGAACTGAACGAGTGGTCCATCAACGAAGTCGCAGGCGCACGGGACGCCGTCATCACCCTGCTCGAGGCCGTGCCGCTGGAGACCTACCTGTTCGAGGTCGAGCCAACGGACGAGCACTGGGAAGTCAGACTGGAATGGGGCCGGGAGGAAGCCTGGAACACCGCCACCCTGAGCGCGGGCCGCGACGAGCTGCTCGATGCCCTGCGCGACAAGCAGGTTCGCGACGCCGTGCTCCACCGCTGGCGCCGTTGTCTCGGTATCGGAACGCGCCACGCCATCTCCCGCGCCCGGGACTGACGCTCAGACCAGCACCATCACGCGGTCGATGCTCCAGAAGGCCGCTACCGAACCCATGGCGCCAGCAAACCCGCGCTCCAGCCGCGGCATCCGCGCCGGCCAGCCGCGGCGGACGACGGCGCCGAGGGCCGACACCGCGGCGACCACGCCGAGCTGGCCCACCTCGATGCCGACGTTGAACGCGAGCAGCGCCCATCCCAGCTCGTCTCCGGGCAGGCCGATCTCCGCCAGCGCACCGGCGAACCCGAAGCCGTGCAGCAAGCCGAACGCGAAGGCCATCAGCCAGGGCGCCGTCGCCGCCAGCGCGGAGCGCCGGCTTTCCGGCACCACGAGCTCCCGGGCCAGAAACAGGATGGAGAGCGCGATCACCGCTTCCACCGGCGCCTGGGGCAGGCGCACCAGCTCCAGCACCGAGGCCGCCAGCGTGATGCTGTGAGCCGCGGTGAAGGCAGTCACGGTCGCCACGAGCGTCGACGGCCGGCGGATGAGCAGGGTCAGGCCGATGACGAACAGTATGTGGTCGATGCCCAACAGCAGGTGCTCGACGCCCAGGGTGAAATATCCAGCCGCCGGCGGCGCGGGATCGTCGAGGCTCGTGCTGGCGCCCGAGGGACGCAGGATCCGGTCCAGGGCGTCGCCCTGCAGGTACTCGACGCGCACGACCACGTCGACCAGGGTCGCGGAGAGGCCGCTGACCGCCAGGGTACCGGAGCGAAGCCCACAGTCGACGGTGAAGCGCTCGATCAGCGCGCCGTCCGTGCGCACGGGCGCCGCGGTGGTCACGGTGGCGCAGGCGTCGGGCAGGACCGGCTCCAGGGAGAGGCGCCGGCCCGCGAGTACCGGCTGTTTCCAGACCGCCTCGAACCGCTCGGGCGCCGTTTCCGTGAACTGCAGGTACGCGGGACGCACCTCGTGGGCGGCGGCCCCGGGCGCCAGGAGCTGGACGAGCGCCGCGGCGAGCAGAAACACGATTCGAATCATCGTCGCTCCACGCGGTAGTTCTCCCGCAGGGAGCGATAGTAGGCGTCGTTGGCCTCCCGGCGCCGCGCCTGGCGCCGGTCGGCGGCCACCCGGTCGGCCACCTCGGAGAACGCCAGCCGTCTCGCCGGACGGCGCGCATCGACTTCGACCAGATGCCAGCCGTAGGCCGAGCGTACTGGGCCGTGCCATTCGCCCGGGGCGAGCCCGGCCACCGTCTCGGCGAAAGCGGCGCCGAACAGCTCCCGGATCTCCCGCTCACTGCGCTCGGCGTACGATCGCTGGAGCATGAACGGGTCGCCTGCCGGCGCGTCTTCGCGGGCGCCCGCCGCGAGCGCGGCACGGGCATCGGCTTCGGCATCGTCTCTGCGGTCTCCGCTGAAGTAGACGTGGCTTAACGAGTAGCGTGCCGGCTCACGATAACGCTCGGCGTGCTCACGATAGAAGCGTCGCAGCGCGGCTTCATCCGGCGTCCCGCCGCTCGTCAGGTCCTCGGTGAGAAACTTCAGTTTCTGGGCCAGGCGGCGGCGAATGATCACGTCGTCCTGATCGAGCCCCATGGCCCGGGCCTCACGGTAATAGATTTCCTCGCGAACCCACTCATCCACCAGGGATTGCAGCTCCGCCTCGTCGGGACGGCGCCCCATCTGCGCCTGCCACTGATCGGCGAGACGCGCCCGACGGGCATCGTCCACCACGACCCGGCGGGGACGGTCGTCGCCGGTCCACGCGGAGAGAAGGAACACCCCGGCGCCGATGGCGAGGAAGTACAGCAACGGCTCCCTGGGAAGTCTCATGGCACGATCCAGATTGGGGAGCTCCAGGCGCGCTGCTGCACCATCGCGGGCACCTTCGGATTCGGCGGGTCGCCGGCCCGCCGCGCATCCCAGGTGCTCCACCGGCAGCTCGGCCGCTCGAGCACCCGTGCGTAGTAAAAGGCCCGCTGATTGGGATCGAACCCGGGGTCGCGCCACACCCTGCCCAGACCGGCAGCTCCCGCGTCCCGGGACGCACCGCATTCTCCGGGCACCTTGCGGGACACCTCCCCACACCGGTGCGTTCGCGAGTCGGGGGCCTCGCCGCCGGCACACGCCACGTCGTATACCCGCTCTCGGGTTTCGCCATCCTCCACCCAACCCTTGATGATCTGGAGCCGATCGAGGCCGGCGCTCAACGGGTCACCGAGCGCCTGAACCACGAACCGCGGCGCCGCATCGTCGTCCTGGATCGGCAGATCGCCGCCCATGGGTACCCCACCCCGGTACAGGCGCTGCGTTGCACCCGCCTCCAGCACGTCGGCGTCGTACCCGTAGCCGGCGAAGAACCGCAAGCGGATCCGGGGCCCGCTGGTGGCGAACGTCTCCTTCCGGCGCATGGCACGGAACAGCGATTCCCGCGTGTTCTCCTCGGCCCATATGCCGGCCAGCCCGGCGCTGCTCCAGTTGATCAGATACGGCGTGGGCGCTTCGTCCGGCTCCAGCTCGAGCATGGCGTCCCAGTCGGTAACGCCCTCGGGCAGCACCGAGCCGCGCCGTTCGGGCGTGCCGTCCGAGACACCCGTCTTGCCCGCGTAGTCCGCCTCGTAGTACGCAGCAGCGGCGTTGTGGGAATCACTGGATCCCACCACGCCGAATCGAAAGGGATTGTGCCCCGAGCGCGCTTCCAGAGCGATACCGCCGCGCAGCGCGTCGCGCACGTACGAGCCCTGCAGCGGCACAGGGTCACCGTCGTTGCCACCGATCAAACGCTCCGGATCATCCCCGAAGAGCTCGAAACCGGCCCACTCGTCGTTGGGCGACAGCAGCGGATGGGTCTCGGACGTGCCCTTCACCTGGGTGATCTCCACCAGCGGCTCGTTGCGCAGGCGTCGCTCGCTGTATTCGGAATCCAGCGCGTCGCCGCGAAACGTGCTGCGCTGGAACATCATGCCGTTGCTCCAGTTGGCGTTGTGGGGAATGGCCAGGGAATCGATACCGCGGCGGCGCTGCTCGTCCATCCAGCGCCACAACTTTTCCGGATTCAGGGAGTCGAGGGCCGCGAACGGCATCTCCGGAACCTTCGACGAGCGGAAGATCACGTTCCGGTGCAGGTTCGCCCCCGGGTGCGACGTGAACTCGTAGCCGACGAAGGTCGTGAACTCACCCGGCTCGTAGTGACGTTCGGCGGCCTCCACGATCTCCTGCCAGCTCGAGCGGATGACCGTCTCGTCGTAGACCTCGGGATGGGTCTCGCCGGTAATGATACTGCGAGTCACCTGACGGTGTCCCCGCATCGCCTCGGAGAAGTCCTCGCTCACCAGCAGATCGGCCAGCTCACTGCCGGCGAGCCGGCTCTCCGGGTGCTCGAGAGACGGCAGCACGCCGAGATAGGTAGCGTGATCCGTCACGGCCATGAAGTCCAGCGGCGGGCCGCGCAGGCGCATTGCGTAGCCGTTCGGGTGCTCGAGAGACTCGCCCCGCGCGTACCGGTAGGCGTCGTCCGGGCCGGCTCGCACATTGAACACGAACGCATCGTAGGAATACCGGGTGTGCACGTGCAGGTCGCCGAAGAATGCTTCGCGCCGCACTGCTTCGTCAGCCACCGCGGCGCCTGCAGTCCAGCATCCCGCTGCCAGCACAGCCACGGCAACGGCCCGGCTCGCGCCCCTGGCCGGTCCCCCGGCCGGGTCAGGCCGGCGCATTCGGCTCCAGGCCCAGGAGCATGCGGCCGTAGTTCTCCGCGCCGAGGTCCAGATCGAAGACGGTGTGGCACGACAGGGTGTGCAGGTCACGATGGGCGCGTTGCAGCGGATTCGCCAGGAAGTGCGCGTGGGCGCCGGATGCTTCCACCACGTCACGGACCACGTCGCGAGCCTGGCGAACCACGTGGGCGATCTGCAGCCGCAGCTCCGCCCGGACGAGCTCGGGGCAGGGGGCCGCGTCCTCGCCCCACGACGCGACTTCACGGGCGAGTTCGAGCAGCAGGGATTCGGCCTGTCGCACCCGTACCTGCGCGTGGGCCAGACGAATCTGCGCCGCGCTGCGCTCACCCTGCTTGCTGGTGGTGCCGTACACCGTCCGCTCCGCAAGGCGCTCGCGGAACAGCGTCACGCTGCGCCGCGCGCAGCCGACGGCCGGCGCCGCCGCGGTGAGCCCCAGCACCGGCAGCATGGGCATCCGGTAGGTGGGGGTACCATGGAGCCGCGCCCCCGGGCTGTCACCCACCCGCATCTCCGCCAGGCTTTGCAGTCGGTGCGCAGGCACGAACACGTCGTCCACCTGGATGTCGTTGCTGCCGGTGCCCACCATCCCGGCGGTGTGCCAAGTGTCCACCACGGTCACTTGGTCCCGGGGAAGCAGAAACATGCACAGATCCTGACGCTCACCGTCGCTGGTGGGCGTCAGGACGCCCACCATCACCCAGTCGGCGTGCATCACCCCGGTACCCCACTCCCAGCGGCCGCTGACCCGGTATCCGCCCTCGACCGGCTCGGCTCGCCCCTTGGGGGCCAGCGCGCCCGGCGCGACGATGTACGGCTGGCGGCCGAACACGTCTTCCTGGGCCTGCTCGTTGAACAGCCCCATGAGCCAGTTGTGCTCCATGCAGAACGTGACCACCCAGGCGGTGGAAAGGCAGCCTTCGCCCAGGGACATGCCCACCCGCATGAAGCCTTCCAGACTGCCCTCCAAGCCGCCGTAACGCCTGGGCACGAAGTAGCGGTAGAGCTGGGACTCGGCGACCGCCTCCATCACCGAGTCCACGGGCTTTCGCTCCTCCTCCGCCCGGGCAGCGTTGGCCTCGAGCAACGGAACCAGTGCCGTGGCGCGATCGATGAGTTCCTGTTCCTGCATCGTCTGACTCCTGTTCGACTTGCGCGAGGCACGCGCGGCCGGCTCACAGCCGGTACGCGCCCTCCAACGTCACCGTCCGCGGCGGTGCGATGGAGGTGGTATGGGCTCCGCCGCCGAAGAACGGGGTATCGAACGACCAGTTCTTGGTGATCTCGTCGTTCAGGTTGCGGCCCACCAGAGCGACTTCCCAACTGCCGTCCCGGGCCCCCAGCGACGCCCGCGCATTGACCTTGTGATAGCTTTCCTGGGCATCCAGGGGATCCAGGTCGGGCTGGTGGTAGAACTTGCTCTTGTACACCACACCCAGGCGCACAGCGGCACGCAGGCCATTGCCCACGGGGCGGGACCAATCCGCATTCAGACTGCCTTCCCACTTCGGCGCCCGGTGGAGCCGCTCCCCCGCCAGGTTCTGGGTCTGCGTCACCGGGTCGCAACCGTCCGCCGCAGTGGCGCCCGCCAGACACTGGCCACCGGGATAGTCGCGGTAGCGGGTGTCGAGATAGGCACCGGCCAGGATGACGTCCAGAGACTCGGTCACCGACACGTTCAGATCGGCTTCGACGCCCTCGACCCGGGCCTCGGCCGCGTTTCCGGTGACGAAGTAGTCGCCGTTGAACGCCGATACCTGAAGGTCTTCGAAGTCGGTCCGGAACAGCGCCACATTCAACGCCGCCCGGCGCTCCCAGAAGCGGGTTTTGACGCCGGCCTCGATGGAGGCGGCCTGCTCCTCCTCGTATTCGAAATCGTCCGTCCCCTGATTGATGCGAAACTGCAGCGTGCTGTCGTTGGACAGGAAGCCCCCCATCTTCACGCCGGTGGCGTAAGTGGCGTAGAGCATCATGTCGTCGTTCACGTCCCATTGCAGGTTGAGCGAGCCGTTGGTGTGGCGCTCGGAACGGCTGCCGCGCAGGTCGTACGGCAGCCAGGTGGGCGGCAGCAACCCGCTGGTCACGTGTACCGCGTGGCCGTCCTTGTCCTCGTCGCTGTATCGCAGGCCAGCGGTGACTCGAACGGCGGACGTGATGTCATAGGTGGCGGATCCGTAGAGGGACCAGGTTCGGGCGTCCTGCTGGTAACGGCGTTCGGTCGAGCCGGCGAAGGGACCGAACGCGTTCACGTCGGTACTCTGCCGGGTGGTCAGATCCTGATCGAGATACATCGCACCCACGATGTACTCGAAACGCCCGTCCCCGGGAGAGGTCAACCGGAGCTCCTGGCTCACCTGCTCGAAATCCTCCCCGATCCCCGACTGGGCGATCTCCAGGCTGGTGCCCGTGAACTCGACGTTCTTCTCGAACTCGAGCTCGGCCCGGGAGGTGATGGAGGTGAGCAGCAGCTCCCCCACGTCCCAGTTCACCGTGACCGTGGCAGAGCTGGTGCGGGTATCGCTGAACTGGGGATCGAGGCCGCTGTCGCTGGAAATGTCGGTGTCGACGTCCAGCTCTGCGTGGGGGTCGCTCTGCAGCCATTGTGCCGCCAGCGGCGCCGTACCCGCCTCGGAGAGCTGGAACCAGCCGCCGTCCACCTCCACTTCGCTGGCTTCGACCTTGGCTATCACTTCCACCGTGTCGGAGGCATCGACCACCAGCGTTCCGCGGCCGAGCCAACCGTCTTCCTCGGGCTCGTCGTCGCCGGTGGCGTGGTTGGTGAGGTAGCCGCCGTCCTCGTAGCGCTTCACCGCCAGCCGACCGCGCACCCGGTCGCTGAAGGGACCGGAGAGGATGCCCTGGGTGTAGTACCCGTCGTGCTCGACCTCGTAGCCACCCTTCACCGACACCACCACTTCGTCCGTGGGTCGCCGGGTGGTGATGCTCACGGCGCCGGCGTTGGTGTTCTTGCCGAACAGCGCCCCCTGGGGCCCACGCACCACTTCCACGCGCTCGACGTCGAACAACGGATTCTCGAAGAGCTGGCTTCGGCCCAGATACACACCGTCGACGAACATCCCAACGGACTGCTCGAAAGCGAAGTTCGAGGCGCCTGAACCGAGCCCGCGCATGTGAATTGCCGGACTCGCGAGCCCTTCGTCGATGTGCAGGTTGGGAATGCTGGTGGCCAGATCCTCGAACCGCACCAGGCCGAAATCCTCCACCGCCTGGCCGGACACCACCGAGACCGACAGCGGCACCTCCGCCAGGGTCTGCTCCCGCTTCTGGGCGGTAACCACCACCTCTTCGATACCACGTTCCGCGCCGCTCGCCTGACCCGCCAGCGCGAGGCAGCCGACCGCGAAAATGCCCCGCAGCCAATGTCTACGCATGATCCCCTCTTCGCGACTTTGCGTCAAATGATTTTACGCTGAAGCCATACCGCGCTGTCAACGCGTTAACATGCACCGGATCGCCCGGAGGGAACCCATGAGCCGACACCGACCGGAACGACAGTCCCCGAACCCGGGGTCGCAGCGAGCCGTGGTCACACGCACCATGGCGGGCTTGACCCGGGCTCTGGACTGGTTCGACAACAGCCTGCAGAACGTCCTGGCGTCACGGGGATTCGAGCCTGTCCACCGCACCCAGTCGATGATCATCATGCACGTGGCCATGGGCATGACGGCGCCCGCAGACATTGCCCGCGACATGGGGCTGACACGGCAGAACGTGCACCACATGGCAAAGCCGCTGATCGAGCGCGGCGTCATCGAAAGCATTCGCGATCCTCGGGATCCGCGCCGATCACAGTTCCGACTCTCGGAGACAGCCAGCGAGCTGCGGCATGCAGCGCTGGAGACCCTCGAAGCGCTCGAGTGGGTGCTGGAGATGCGGATCGGACAGCAGCGTGCCGCGCAGCTTCGCGACGCCCTGGATGCCGATTGGGGGCGGGCCGTGTCGAGCCAGCAGGAACTCGATGCCGACCTGCAGCGGCAGCGCGAGCTCTAGACGCGCTCGCCCGCGTCGGGGGTGGGCCCCCAATCGAGATTGAGCAGCGTATGCAGGCTTTCGACGGCATCGCGGCCGATTCGCGTGGCGAGCTCGTCTTCGAGTCTCGCGAGCGCGGTACGTGCGATGTCGCGCATGGCCTCGCCGCGCTCGGTGAACGTCACCAGCCGCTGACGCCCGTTGGCGGGGTCGCGCTCGATGGTCACGATGCCCTTGGCTTCCATGCTGCGGATGGCCTGGCGGATCGCCTGCTTGCTCACCTGCAGCCGCGACGCCAGCTCCGCCTGGCTCTGTATCCCCTCGCTGAGGCAGAGCATGATCATGGACTGGGCGCGCGGAAGCGAGAAATCGGCCTGCACACGCATGTGCGCCTGCAGGCCGTCATCCAGCCAGCAAAAGGCGCGCATCAGCGTCCGGAGCAGTATCCGGTCCTGCTCCGGAGCAGCTTCGGGATGCACCTCACGCACCGGTGATGGGCTGACCATCGGGCTTCAATCCGCGGGCGTCCACGGGGGCATCCACGTTCGCCAGCCCCGGATTCACCGTGGCGCAGAACTCCAGCATGATCCCGTCGGGGTCGAAGAAGTAGAACGAGCGCAGCCACGTTTTCTCGGTAACGGTGTCACTCGTTCGCGCATCCGAGCCGGTGACCACGTCGTCGTGATTGACCACCGGGGTGCAATCCACGCCGCGTGACACCAGAAGCTCACGATAGTCGTCGATTTTCTCGGGCGCGATACTGAAGGCCACGTGGTTCATGGAGCCGTGCGACGAGCTGATGTTGCCGCCGGGCCGGCCTACCAGATTCCCCGGACCACTCACGCCGGGCTGACGCTCCGAGGCGTCGCGAAACCAGAAGAATGCCAGCTCGTTGCCGCCGCCCATGTCGAAGAAGAAGTGCTGGCCGTAGCCGCCGTCGAGATCGAATCCCTTCTTCAGCTCCATGCCCAGCACGTTGGTATAGAAATCCACCGTTCGCGCCATGTCGCTGCACACCAGCGCCAGATGATGCAGCCCCTGATACTCGATGCGTTCCTCTGCCATGACCGTTACTCGCTTGCGTTCTCGTTCCAGGCGTTGCCTGCCCAGTTCGCGGCGCCGCCGCCCTCGGGAATCGGAACTTCACGAATTCGTTCGTCCACGTCGTCGTACTCCAGGCGCAGGGCCTTGCAACACACGGCGTGAAGATTGTATCCCATGGTGTGATACGTCAGCTCCAGGATGTCCTCGTCAGAGAGGTGCCGGTGCAGCGTCTCGAACAACTCGTCCGACGCGCGCCCGCCCTGCAGAATCAGCGCGTCCGCCCAGGCCAGTACCGCGCGCTCCGCCTCGTCGAACTGATCGGACACCTGCCAGTGAGGAATGGCCTCGAGCTGGGCGTCGGTCACCCCGAACCGACGCGCAGCCTTGCAGTGCTGCGAGAACACGAACTGGCTGCCCTGGGTGTAACCCGCCCGGGTAATGGCCAGCTCGCGGAGCTTGCCGTCGAGCTGGCTCACGCTCTCGTTGGCGAACATGCCGAACATGCCGAAGTGGCCGGTAGCATGCTCGAAGACGTACGGAACCAATGCGAATACGGTCCACCAGTTTCCCGGGGTCCCGGTGGCCGTGCCGGGATCGGTTACCGGATCGCGATCGCCGAACAATCGCTCGTAGAACTCGAGAACCTTCTCGGAGGCTTCAGCGCGGGAGACTTGCTTGAGTCGGGGCATGTGGCTCACCTCGTAAATGGGAATGGTCACGCGGACTCGGCCGCGGATTCGTTCAATATCATTGACCATATACCCCGGTGTCAAGAAGCGGCGTGCGGACGCGCAGACAGGCGAAGCCACACCGCCGGGGACGTTTTCCCGGAGCAAGGGGGTCGACACGACAACGGGACGATGAAGGCCGCGAGCGGCAGGCGGAACGAAAAGGGGAGGCGGAACGAAAAGGAGATGTGGAACGAAAAAGGGCGGCCCTCAGGCCGCCCCCGGGATCGCGGCGGACGTGCGTCCGCCGCAGAGCGAGCGGGTTACGCCGCCTGCAGATTCCCTGCAGCCTTGCGGCCGCGCTCTTCGATGACGTCGTAGCTGATGCGCTGTCCTTCGGACAGTGCGCCCAGCCCGGCTTTCTCGACAGCGCTGATGTGCACGAACACGTCAGAGCCGCCGGATTCCGGCTGAATGAAACCAAAACCCTTGGTGGGGTTGAACCATTTAACGGTACCGGTAGCCATGCCTGGCCTCCTTGTCTCTAGATGCCGCTCGAAATCGGGAGCGGGTCCGAACAACCTAGTCGTAGT
>JBMCWS010000042.1:0-21925 GCA_048621375.1 Pseudomonadota bacterium
ACCTACGACCTTCGGGTTATGAGCCCGACGAGCTACCTGACTGCTCCACCCCGCATCAGCGAGCGCGAATTATAGGGGAGTCCGGGTTGCCACCGCAACCACGGAGCGAGGAAAAGATTGCCCGCGACGCGGGCCCGCGTCGCGGGGTGAAGAAACTGGTGCCGAAGAGAGGACTCGAACCTCCACGGGCATAAAGCCCACTACCCCCTCAAGGTAGCGTGTCTACCAATTTCACCACTTCGGCGTCGTCGCCCCCGCGCATGATCGATTCGATCAGACGTCGGGGATGTCGGAATCTACACGTTCAGGCTCTGTAGTCAACCGTCCGTCTACCCCAGCGGGTTCCCCAGCGGGTGCCCCGGCGGGCTCCTCGGCCGGTTCCGAAGGCGGTGGCGGCGCGTCCGCGGGAACGTCCTCGACTTGCGGGACGCCGCGGCCGTCGAGGCCCGCTGCCCGCTCCTTCGCGGTGTAGGCGAGCCCGAACGAGATCACGAAGAAGCCGATCGCCAGCCATACCGTGAGCTTGGTGAGAAACGACGCGGAGCCGGCGCTCCCGAAAACGGTGTTGGAGCTGCCGCTGCCGAAAGCGGCGCCCACGTCGGCACCCTTGCCGTGCTGCAGCAGCACCAGCGCGCCCAGCGCAATGGCATCCGCCACCAGCAGCACCATCAGGACCGTTTCCAGAGTCAGCATGTTCACCATTCGTCTCCACTCGTGGCAGCGGCGCCCGCGATGCGCGCGAACTCCGCGGCTTGCAGCGACGCGCCCCCGACCAGGGCACCGTCGATGTCCGGCTGCGCCAGCAGCGCGGCGGCATTGTCGGCTTTGACGCTGCCACCGTACAGAATTCTCGCCCCGGCGGCGGCATCGTCGCCACACGCCGCCGCGAACCGCTCGCGGATCACCCGGTGCATGTCCTGCGCCTGCTCGGGGGTCGCCGTGCGCCCGGTGCCAATGGCCCAGACGGGCTCGTAGGCCACCACCGCGGCAGCCAGGCCGTCCGGGCCCACCGCTTGCGCCACCGCCTGTATCTGCCGGGCGACCACCGCTTCGGCGGAGCCCGCGTCCCGTTCCGCCAGGGTCTCGCCGACGCAGAGCACGGGGGTCAGGCCGGCGCGCAGGCACGCCTGCACCTTGAGCGCCACCGCCTCGTCGGTCTCGCCGAACAGGGTGCGGCGTTCCGAGTGGCCCACCAGTGCCCAGGCCGCGCCCAGATCACGGGCCATCTCCGCAGCCACCTCGCCGGTGAAAGCGCCTTCCGCCTCGGCGTGCACGTTCTGTACGCCCAGCCCGACAGCACCGCCACCGAGGGCGTTCGCCAGCGGCCGCAGGTACGGAATCGGCGGAAACACCAGAACTTCAACTGCCGGAGGTATCCCTGCCGCTGCCAGGCGGGTGCCGTACTCCGCCACGAACGCGGAGTCTCCGTGCATTTTCCAGTTGCCGGCGATCAGTGGCGCGCGCATGGGGAGCGGGGCTCTTCAAGCGGGCGCGCAATGTTACCGGCTCGCGCCAGGACGCACAACGGCGCGCGGTCACGACTTCGTTCCGGGGAGTCTTTCCTCACATCTCCTCAGCGATGCCAATTGCTGCCCATCGCGCAATGGGTTGTTCTCGTTGCTTTCGGAATCAGCGATCTCCTGCGCGAGGTGTACCCACCCTCGCTGACGCAACTGTGTCAAGATGATCCGGAATGTCAGGGGAGATGCGGCACCATGCTCGAACGGGTTCTGATCAGCAATCGCGGCGAAATCGCCATTCGCATCGCCCGGGCTGCCGGGTCGCTGGGGATGGAGTCCGTCGCCATCTACGCGCCCGTCGACGCCGATTCCCTGCACACACGGATTGCCAGCGAAGCACGGGAGATCGCCGCCACCGGCGATCCGGTCGGTGCTTATCTCGATGCCGGGGCCATGGTCGAGGCCGCCACGTCGAGCGGCTGCGACTGCGTGCATCCGGGCTACGGCTTCCTCGCCGAGAACGCGGGATTCGCCGAGCGGTGCGCGGCTGCCGGGCTGCACTTCGTCGGGCCGCCGCCGGCGGTCCTCACGCTGTTCGGCGACAAAGTGCGCGCGCGGCATCTGGCGGAGTCGCTCGGCATTCCGGTGGTGCCCGGCAGCCGGGAGCCGCTGCAATCGCTGGAGGCCGCCCGCGACCTCGCCGAGGAAATCGGCTATCCGGTGATACTCAAAGCCGCCGCCGGTGGCGGCGGCCGCGGCATGCGTCGGGTGGCGAACCGCGACGAACTGGCCGAGGCATTCGCCCGCTGCCACAGCGAGGCCGAGGCAGCCTTCGGCGACGGCGCGCTGTTTCTCGAGCGGCTGCTCGACCGGCCGCGGCACATCGAGGTGCAGGTGCTGGCGGATGCCCAGGGCCAGGTGACACATCTGCACGAGCGCGACTGCTCGGTGCAACGACGCCACCAGAAGGTGCTGGAGATCGCCCCGGCCCCCGGGCTGGGCGCCGCTCTGCGGCAACGCATTCTCGCCGATGCCGTTCGGCTCGTTCGGGAAGCGGGCTACGTGAACGCGGGCACCGTGGAGTTCCTGGTCATACCGGAGACCGGCGAGCACTTCTTCATCGAGTGCAACCCGCGCATTCAGGTGGAGCACACGGTCACCGAGCAGGTGACGGGCATCGATCTGGTGGAAGCGCAGTTTCAGATCGCCGCAGGCGCCACGCTGGCCGATCTGGGGCTCGCCGATCAGGACACCGTCGCCCCACCGCGACGCTTTTCCATACAGGCCCGGGTGGTCGCCCAGCGCGCCGGCACCCTCAGCAGCTACAAAGAACCCTCCGGGCCCGGCGTGCGGGTGGATGGCTGCGGCTACGCGGGCTACACGCCTCCGCCGCAATTCGACCCGCTCCTGGCCAAGGTCATCGGCACATCGAGCGCGATGGTCGCCCGCGCGGCGCCGGACCATGCGAACCCGGGCTATCGCGCCGCCCTCGACCGTACCCGGCAGGCGCTCGAGGAGTTTCACATCGCCGGCGTACCGACCAACATCGCGGAGCTGCGCGCCATCCTCGACCACCCGAGCGTGCGCAGCGGCGATGCCCGGGTGACCCTGCTGGACGAGGAAGAACACGCGCTGGCGAGCGCGTCCGCAAGCAACGGCGGCCCTCTGGAGCTGTTCCAGCGCAGCGCCATCGCCGCCGGCGCGAGTCCCCGATCGCGCTCAGGCGACGACTCCGAAGCGCAGCCCGGCCTCGAGGTTGCACCGGACCAGCGCGCGGTCCCCGTTCCCCTGGACGGCCACGTGGTCGAGCTCTGCGTCGCCGAAGGTACCTCCCTGGCCGCCGGCGACCCGGTGCTCATCATCAGCGCCATGAAGATGGAGACGGTGGTCACCGCCCCCTGCGCCGGCGAAGTCGCCGCCGTGCAGCCCCTCGAGCCGGGGATGACGGTAGCCGCCGGGCAGGTCGTCGCCGTAATTGCGCCCGCAGCCGAAGATGGCGGCGGGGAATCCGGCGCGCCCCCCGCCGGACAAACCTGGAACGATGTGCTGGACGAAGTTCACACCCTCCGGGAACGGGCTCTGGCGCGCCTGGCGCCGGGCTCCACCGATCCCGGAGTGATGCGTCAGCGCGAGCGTGGCAAGCTCACCTGCCGGGAACGCATCGACACCCTGCTCGACGAAGGCTCCTTCCGCGAGGTCGGAAGCATCGCGGGCTTCGCCTCGTACGACGAGCACAGCCGGGTCGCCGATTTCACTCCGGCCAACCACGTCGGCGGCTGGGGCACCATCGCCGGCCGCTCCGCGGTGGTATGCGCCGACGATTTCACGTCCCGCGGCGGCCACGCCGACGGCGCCATCGGCAACAAGAACCGCTATCTCGACCAACTGTCGCTGGAGCTCCAGGTGCCCTCGCTGCGTCTGCTGGACGGCTCCTCCGGCGGCGGCAGCGTCGCCGCCATGGTGCCGGAGCAGAAAGGCCAGGACGAAAGCCGCGCTCAGGAGTCCAGCGGCCACATCACCGCCGGGCGCCCGCGGGTGGCCGGCACCGGCGGCTCGTTCCTGCCGGGGCATCTCGGCAGCACCCTCTATACCGAGCAGCTGGCCGCGGTACCGGTGGTGAACGTCCTGCTCGGCAGCGTCGTCGGCATCGGCGCCGCCAAAGCCGTGCTCGGCCATTTCTCCGTGATGGTGCGCGACATCGCCCAGCTTTTCGTCGCCGGCCCCCCGGTGGTGAGCCACGCCATGGGCTACGACATCACCAAGGAAGCGCTCGGCGGCTGGCACATCCACTGCCGCAACGGCGCGGTGGACAATCCTGCGGAGAGCGAGGAGGACGCTTTGCATCAGGCCCGGCGCTTTCTCTCGTATCTGCCCACGTCCGTCTACGAGGCGCCGCCCGTACTGCCGCCGAATCCGGAGGACCCGCCGGAGCGCCGCGAGGAGGAGCTGTTCACCCTCATTCCCCGCAAGCGCACCACCACCTTCGACATGCGCCGCGCCATCACGCTGATGGCGGACGCGGGCTCGTTCTTCGAGATCGGACCGCTGTGGGGCTCCGACCAGATCACCGGCTTCGTGCGCATGAACGGCCACACCGTCGGGGTCCTGGCCTCCGACAGCCGCCAACCCAACGGCGGCGCGCTCACCGCCGACGGCTGCAGGAAGCTCACCCGCCACCTGGACCTGTGCGACACCTTTCACATCCCGCTGCTGAACCTGGTGGACAACCCCGGTTTCGCCGTGGGGGTCGAGCATGAGCAGAGCGCCACCATCCGCGCCGGCGGCGAATGGATGATCGCGTTCGCCCAGACCCGCGTGCCCATCTTCACCGTGATCATGCGCCGCAGCTTCGGCGTAGCCGGCAACAACTACGCCACTCCCCGGGCCGAGCCGTCCATGCGGGTGGCGTGGCCCTCCGCCGACGTCGGCGGGATCCCGCCGGAGGGCGGCATCGAGGCGGCTTATCGACGCCAGCTCGAGGAAGCCGAGGACCCGGCGGCGCTGCGCGACGAGCTGATGGCGCGGATCGAAAGCGCCCGCGGGCCCACGGGGCCGCTGTCGAAGTTCCAGATGGAGGAGATGATCGACCCACGGGACACCCGTCGGCTCGCGTGCGAGTGGGTGAGAATGGCCTACCGGGTCGTGGGGCAACCGGGTCGGCTGGGGCCGCGGGCGCTGCAGTTTCGGCCGTAGCGCGACCTCGCGCTCAATAGAACCGCTGCACCCGCGAACGCACCGCCCCATCCGGCCGGGTGGGGTCCTCCGCCACCGCCACCAGGGTCTTGCCGAAGTTGCTCCCGTGCAGCATGGCGGCGAAAGCCTCGGGAGCGGATTCGAGCCCCGGCCACACGTCCTCCTGATAGTGCACCAGGCCGTCGCGCAGCCACGCCGCCATCTCCGCCAGAAACCGTTCCTGATGGTCGGCGACGTAGTCGCCAACGAACAACCGCTGGGGCGTGATGTCCAGACGGTCGAAGTAGGGCCGGCCCGTCGCCATCCACACCTCGGCGGGGTCGCGGCCATCGGTGTTGCCGTACTGGGAGATCATCCCGCAGATGGAGATCCGGGCGCCGCGATTGAGGTGCGGCAGCACGGCCTCGTAGACAGCACCGCCGACGCTCTCGAAGTACACGTCGACACCATCCGGGCACGCGGCTGCCAGGCGCGCGGGAAAGTCGTCGTCGAGGTGCGAGACCACGGCGTCGAGCGCCAGCTCGCGGTGCAGGTAATCGCACTTTGCGAGCGTGCTGGTGATGCCCACCACCCGGCAGCCCTTCAACCGCGCAAGCTGCGCCACCACCTGACCCACGCCCCCGGAGGCCGCCGAAACCACCACGGTCTCGCCGGGCCGGGGATCGCATTGCACGATGAGCCCGGCGTAGGCCGTCAGCCCCAGCATGCCCAGCACCCCGACCGCGGCCGAGATGGGCGCGACCGCGGGGTCCAGCCGGCGCGGAAACATGTACCCGAAGTGGTCGATGCCGTCGCCCGTGAGGCCGACCCGCTGCCAGCCGAGCGGCGTAAACACGAAATCTCCCTCGGCGTACTCCGCATGACGGCTGGCGACCACCTGCGCCACCGCCCGGCCGTGGCACACGTCCCCGGGTCGCTCGATGCCGCGCCGCCGCCTGCCCCACTGGTACGGGTCGAGCGACAGGTACAGCGTTCGCGCCAGCGCCTGACCGGGGTCCGGCTGGGGCGCGGGCGCGGTGTGCCACGCGTAGTCCTCGGGCTGCGGCCATCCTGCCGGGGGCACCCGCGCCAGCCGCCACTGTTGGTTGGCCTCGGTCATCGGAACTCCTCATGGTCCGCGGCGTCGCGCCAGCGGCGGCGAAACCGGTAACATGTCCCTTCGGTACAACGAGCAAGGCTAACACTATGACCACGGTGACGGTGCGTGAGGCGATTCGAGGCAGGGCGGCGGACGTCTGGGCGGTGCTCAGCGATTTCGGCGGCCTCGAGGTGGGCGGGCCCATCAACTCGTTCGAGACCGACGGCGACGGCATCGGCATGACCCGGACCATCGGTATGGCCGGCGGCAGAATCGTCGAGCGCCTCGACCGGCACGATCCGAGCGCGATGACCTTCGCCTACTGCATCGTCAACGACGACGACTGCCCGCTCCCCGTGGCCGACTACGCTGCCGTCGTGCAGGTGACGGACAACGGCGACGACACTTGCCAAGTGGAGTGGACGGGCACGTTCGAGCCCAGGGGCGCCTCCGAAGCCGAAGCCTCACAGGTGGTGGAGGGCATCTATCGAGGCGGGATCGCCGGCGCCCGTCAGGCCGTGGGTGGCTGACCCCGTCGCCGCGCGGCGGGGCACGCGACGCCGAATGAGCGAAAGCTCCAGCGGCGTTGCCCGGAACGGTAGTTGCAACCGTTTCCGGTCGCCCGCTCCGCTCCCCAAGGTGTCCACCATGAGCCTGACCATTCCTCATGGCCCGCTGTCCAGCCTCGTACCGTTCCATCGTCTCCAGCGGCCGCCGCATCGAGGATGCCGCCTGGTGCTATCCGGAACCTATGGAGGACGCGCTGCGGGTCGGCGACCACCTGTGCTTCAATGCCGACGGCGTGTTGGTCGAAGTCGATGGAGAGTCCGCTTGAGCGAGACCGTGTCACGGGAGATCGGCTGCCCATACTGCGGCGAGGTGATCGACATCCTGGTGGATCCGAGCGTCGATCATCAGGCCTACGTCGAGGACTGCAGCGTGTGCTGCCGGCCCATCGAGCTAACGGTGCAGGTAGAGGGTGACGCGGTGTTCGTCGAGGCCCGGGATGAGAATGAGGCGTAGCATGACGGCGCGCACCCCGAGAGCCGTGCCTGACGGACGGGCTCGACAGCCGGCAGCCACAGTGCTTGAATTATTCTGAGGCCACCCGGAGGAAGGGCCATGACGGAAACCACCGTCGTCTCAGCTGACGGGACCCCTCTGGCCGCGCGCCACTCGGGCAGTGGTTCTGCTCTCGTGCTCGTACATGGCGCCCTTGGGGATCTGAACACATTCGCCCTCCTCGAAGAGCCGCTCGCCAGGCACCACACCGTCTGGGTGTACTCCCGCCGCAACCGCGGCGGCAGCGGCGAAGGCTCGAGCTACGGCGTCGAGCGTGAGGTGGAAGACGTGTCGGCCGTGCTGGACGCCGCCGGGGGCGATGCGCATCTCTTCGGGCACTCCTCCGGCGCGTTCTACGCCATGCTGGCGGCTCCGCGCGCTGCGCGCTTGCGGTCGCTGCTGCTCTATGAGCCGCCGCTGCACATCGAAAACGTCGACCGCAACCTGCGGGACCGTATGACGTCCGCTCTCGCAGACGGCGATCCGGCGCACGCCATCGAGACCTTTGCACCCGTTGCCGACATCGCGCCGGAGGAGTTGGCAGCAGTGCGCTCCCAGGAGATGGTCTGGCAGGCGCTCGAGGCCGGTGTGCAGGTGTTTCCGCGCGAGCTTCAGGCATTGCAGGATGAGGGCCCGGACCTCTTGTCACAGGCGCAGTTACCGGACGTGCCGCTTCTCTACCTGTACGGGGAACTCACCAGGGCTCCCGTCTATGCACCTGTTTCAGAGGTGGCGGAACGCTACCCCGAAGCCCACCTGCATTGCCTTTCCCGCCAGCGGCACCTGGCGCCGATGTTCGACGCCGAGGCATTCGCGCAGGCCATCCTGGAGTTTACGGCTCGAGTGGACGGCGAGCCCGCGGCCGGGGAAGGTCGTTGACCTGAAGATCACGCCCGCGTGCCATGTGACGTTCGCAGAGCCTAGCCATCTTCGGCCGTGAGTCGGAGCAGCCGGCCCGCTGCGCCACGGCGGCCTTCTTCCAGCAGCCAGAGTGCCCCGGGGAAACTCGCTGCCGCGATAGATGATGAAGTCCGAGGGTGAGATCACTGGCGTCCAGCTCGCCACCGGAGCGGTGAAACCCTCGCGCTCGCCGTGATCGGGAATGGGCTCGCCGCTGTAGTGCCGGCCGTTCGAGACCACGGGCGGCGAGAAACGTCAGAGCACAACCAACCGGGGTGAGGGAACGGCGCACGGTTGAGCTCCGCAACGGCCACTCAGGCGTCAATCATACTGCATCGCCGTCACGGTGCGGCGGTCGAGGCTTCGCCCCCGGCCACGGCGCCCGCCAGCTCCTCGGCGATGGCGGCGACCTCGGCGGCATCCTCGCCCTCGACCATGACGCGCACCACCGGCTCGGTGCCGGACGGCCGCAGCAGGACCCGCCCGCGCTCACCGAGCCGCTCGCGCATGGCGTCCGCCGCCCGGGTCACGCCGGGGCTCGCCGCCTGCCCTGAGGGATCGGCCGCGGGCACGTTGATCATGGTCTGCGGCAGCTTGGTCATGCCGCGCTTCAGCTCCGCCAGGGAGCGCTCCCGTTCCACCAGTGGCACCAGGGCCTGCAGGGCCGAGACGATGGCGTCACCGGTGGTGGTCAGGTCCAGACACAGCAGATGGCCGGAGGACTCGCCACCGAGCTGCCAGCCGTTGTTCTTCATCAGCTCGAGCACGTAGCGGTCCCCGACCTTGGCGCGGCGGAAGGGCACGCCCAGCCGCTCGAGGGCCTGCTCGAGCCCGAGGTTGGTCATCACCGTGCCCACCACGCCGCCGTCGAGCAGCCCCCGGGCGGCCCGGTGCTCGGCAATGATGTAGAGCAGCTCGTCGCCGTCCACCACCTCACCGTCGCTGTCCACCATGATGACCCGGTCGCCGTCGCCGTCGAAGGCGACGCCCAGGTCAGCCCGATGCTCGAGGACCCTGGCGGCGAGCTGCTCCGGCTGGGTGGAGCCGCACCCGTCGTTGATGTTGGTGCCGTTCGGCGCGCCGCCCATGACGAAGATCTCGGCGCCGAGCTCCTCGAACACGCCGGGCGCCACGTGGTAGGTGGCGCCATGGGCGCAGTCGAGCACCATCCGCAGGCCGCGGAGCTGAAAGCCGCGGTTGACGCTCGCCTTGCAGAACTCGATGTATCGGCCCGGCGCATCGCCCACCCGCACCGCCTTGCCGAGACGGTCGGAATCCACGCAGGCGATCTCGCCGTCGAGGTGCGCCTCGATCTCCAGCTCCACCTCATCGGGAAGCTTGTTGCCGTGGTGGTCGAAGAACTTGATGCCGTTGTCGTAATAGGGATTGTGCGAAGCGCTGATGACGATGCCCGCATCCGCCCGCAGGGTGCGGGTCAGATAGGCCACGGCGGGGGTCGGCATGGGACCGAGCAGCCCCACGTTGGCCCCGGCGGACACCAGACCCGATTCCAGCACCGACTCGAGCATGTAGCCGGAGATACGGGTATCCTTGCCGATCAGCACGTGGCTCTCACCGCGCCGCGAGAAGGCACGTCCCACGGCCCAGCCGAGCCGCAGACAGAATTCCGGGGTGATCGGGTGCTCGCCCACGCGGCCGCGAATGCCGTCGGTGCCGAAATATTTCCTGCTCAATGGATTCCCCCTCGTTGTTGGCCGTCCCCGGCGGCCGGGCCGGTCTATCCGGCCGTCACCGCGCCGAGCATTTTAAGGGCATCCGCCGTTTCCGCCACGTCGTGCACCCGCACCACGTCGGCGCCCCGTTGCACCGCCAGCAGCGCGGCCGCCACGCTGCCCGCCGTCCGCGCCGCCAGCTCGCGCCCGGTGATGGCGCCGATCATACCCTTGCGCGACAGCCCCGCCAGCAGCGGCAGCCCGTCCACGCGGAGGGCGTCGAGACGGCGCAGCAGCGCCAGATTGTGCTCGAGCGTCTTGCCAAAGCCGAAGCCGGGATCGAGCAGCAGGCGCCCGTCGTCGATGCCGGCTCCGCGACAGGCGGCCACCCGCTCCGCCAGATAGGCGCCCACCTCCGCGACCACGTCGTGGTAACGAGGCGCCTCCTGCATGGTGCGGGGCTCCCCCTGCATGTGCATCACGCAGTAGCCGGCCGTGCTCCCGGCCACGGCTTCGAGCATCCCGGGCTCGCGGCCGCCGGAGACGTCGTTGATCAGATGCACCCCGGCCGCCAGAGCCCGGGCCGCCACGGCGGGTTTTCGGGTGTCGAGGGAGATGATGGCGTCGAGCTCGAGGAGCTCCTCGAGCACGGGCATGACCCGGCGCAGCTCTTCGTCCTCGGCCACGCCCTCCGAGCCGGGGCGCGTGGACTCGCCGCCGACGTCGAGCACGTCGGCCCCATTCTCGAGCATGGCCCGGGCGTCGCCCGCGATCCGGGCGAGGTCGGGCGCGGTGTGCAGGTAGGTGCCACCGTCGGAGAAGGAGTCGGGGGTGACGTTGATCACGCCCATGATACGGGGCCGGCTCAATGGCAAGGTCCGACCCCCGCAGTGCAGAACCGCGGACATGGCGGGCCGCGCCTCAGCCCGCACGCGAACCGCGCGGCGCCCGCATCAGCGTTCCTCTGCAGGACCGCCGATGGGCTTGTCGGGCTGCGGCTCCTCGGCCGCGTCGCCCCCGGGCGCCGGCGGCGGTGGCGGCAGATCCCCGGGCGCCCGCGGCTTGGCGCCGGCCATGATGTCGTCGATCTGCTCCGAGCTGATGGTCTCGAACTCCATCAGCGCCTCGGCCATCATATGCAGCTTGTCCTCGTTTTCCTCGAGCAGCCGCTTGGCCGTGGCGTAGCAGTCGTCGATGATGGCCCGGACCTCCTCGTCGATGGCGTTGACGGTCTCGTCCGAGAGCCCGCGCTGCTTCGCGCCTGCCGACATGCCCACGAAGGGCTCGCCGTTGTCGTCGTCGTACTGAATCGGGCCGAGCTTCTGCGACAGCCCCCACTTCGTGACCATGTTGCGCGCGAGCTGGGTCGCCCGCTCGATGTCGTTGGCCGCGCCGGTGGTCACCTGCTCCGGCCCCAGGATCATTTCCTCGGCGATGCGCCCGCCGAAGAGACTGCAGATCTGACTGATGATGGTCTGACGGCTGAAGCTGTAGCGGTCTTCCTCGGGCAGGAACATGGTCACCCCCAGCGCCCGGCCCCGGGGAATGATGGTGACCTTGTAGACCGGATCGTGATCCGGCACCAGGCGCCCGATGATGGCGTGGCCGGACTCGTGATAGGCGGTATTCCGCTTCTCCTTCTCGGACATCACCATGGAGCGGCGTTCGGCGCCCATCATGATCTTGTCCTTGGCCTTGTCGAACTTGTCCATATCGACCAGGCGCTGGTTGGCCCGGGCGGCGAACAGCGACGCCTCGTTCACCAGGTTGGCGAGATCGGCCCCCGAGAAACCCGGGGTGCCCCGGGCGATGATGGTGGGATCCACATCGTCCGCCACCGGCACCTTGCGCACGTGGACCCGCAGAATCTGCTCCCGGCCGCGGATGTCCGGCAGCCCCACCACCACCTGGCGGTCGAACCGGCCGGGCCGCAGCAGCGCCGGGTCGAGCACGTCCGGGCGGTTGGTCGCGGCGATGACGATGACGCCGTCGTTGGGCTCGAAACCGTCCATCTCCACGAGCAACTGGTTCAGGGTCTGCTCGCGCTCGTCGTGGCCGCCGCCGAGACCGGCACCGCGGTGCCGGCCCACCGCATCGATCTCGTCGATGAAGATGATGCACGGCGCCTGCTTCTTGGCCTGCTCAAACATGTCGCGCACCCGGGAGGCGCCGACCCCCACGAACATCTCCACGAAGTCGGAGCCTGAGATGGAGAAGAACGGCACCTTGGCCTCGCCGGCGATGGCTTTCGCCAGCAGCGTCTTGCCGGTGCCCGGCTGCCCCACCATGAGGATGCCGCGCGGGATCTTGCCGCCGAGGCGCTGAAACTTGCCCGGGTCGCGCAGGAACTCCACCAGCTCCTGCACGTCTTCCTTGGCTTCGTCCACGCCGGCCACGTCGGCGAAGGTGGTCTTGATCTGATCCTCGGAGAGCAGCCGCGCCTTGCTCTTGCCGAACGACATGGGGCCGCCACGGCCGCTGCCGCCCCCCTGCATCTGCCGCATGAACAGCATGAACACGGCGATGATGATGAGAATCGGGAAACTGGCGATCAGAAGCTGCGCCCAGATGCTCTGCTGCTCGGGCATCTTGCCCACGATCTCGACGTTGTGGTTGTAGAGGTCGTCGAGCAGCTTCTGGTCGTCGAGACCGGGGCGGATGACCTGGAACTCCTCGCCGGTTTGCTTGACCCCGCGAATCAGCCGGTCCTCGATGGTGACTTGGCGGATCTCGTCACCGCGGACCTGCTCGATGAAATCGGAATAACTCAGGGACTGCGGCTCGGGCTGCACGTTGAAGTTGTTGAACACCGTCAACAGCACGGCTGCGATGATCAGCCAGAGCAGCAGATTTTTTCCCATGTCAGACAAGGACTTACCCTCTTTGGTGAGCGTCCGGGAGGTTACTTCGAGAACCTAGCCTACACCACAGCCCCGGCACGGGGAACTGCCCGGCTTCACGCCTCGAAGCCCCGGGCGATCAGATAAACTTCGCGGGATCCGGAGCGCGACGCCTTGGGCTTCGTCAGCCGCACACCCCCGAATCGGGCCTGCAGCGCCGCCATCCAGGCATCCAGACCTTCACCCTGGAACGATTTGACCACCAGATCACCCGCGGGTTTCAGGAAGCGCTCGGCGGCCTCGGCTGCCAGCTCGGCGAGCTCCATGGCCCGAGCCTGATCGATGGTGCGGTTACCACTCATGTTGGGGGCCATATCCGACAATACAAGGTCCACCCGAGCGTCGCCGAGGACCTCGGCGAGGGCGCGGTCGGTCTCCGGCTCGCCGTAGGCGGACTCCACCACCACGGTGTCCGCCCCGGCGCTCACCGGCCGCGGGTCACACGCCACCACGCGCCCGGGCCGCACCCGCTCCTCGACGTAGCGGGTCCAGCCGCCCGGAGCGGCGCCGAGCTCGAGCACGGTCATGCCCGGACGCAGCAAACCGAGCCTGCGGTCGAGCTGCTCGAGCTTGAACGCGGCCCGGGATACCCGGCCTTCCGCCGCCGCCCGGCGAGCGAACGGATCCCGGCGCTGCCGCCGCAGCCAGCGGTCGCTGGATTTGCTGCGTCGCGCCATCAGCCCGCCCGCCGCAGACGCAGCGGTGAACATCCGCGTAGAATGGGCCCATGCAACAGGCTGTACTGGATTCCGCAACCCGGCGGCAACTCAAACGCGTCGCGCATCATCTCGATCCGGTGGTGCTGGTGGGCGAGCAGGGCGTGAGCGACGCCGTGGTGGCCGAAGCCGAGCGGGCGCTGACCGACCATGAGCTCATCAAGGTGCGGATACACGCCATGGAGCGGGCGGACCGGGCGGCGCTGGCGGAGACGCTGGCCCAGGCCTGCGCAGCCACCGTGGTCCAGAGCATCGGCAAGGTGACGGTGCTGTTTCGCAAGAATCCCGAGCCCAACCCCAAGCTCTCCAACCTCTCCCGCTACGGGGTCGACCTATGAGCCGGTGCCGCTCAGAGGTGCTCCACCCGGTCGATTTCGTATTCCACGTCGCCCTTGGGCGTTTTCACCACCACCACGTCGCCTTCCGACTTGCCGATCAGGCCACGGGCGATGGGTGACATCACCGAGAGTTTGTTCGACTTCAGGTCCGCCTCGTCCTCGCCGACGATCTTGTAGCGCACTTCCTGGTCGCTGTCGCTGTCGATCAACGTCACCGTCGAGCCGAAGATCACCTTTCCGGTCGGGGTGATTCTGGTGACGTCGATCACCTGGGCGTCGGCGAGCTTGCTCTCGATCTCCTGGATGCGGCCCTCGTTGAAGCTCTGCTGCTCGCGCGCCGCGTGGTACTCGGCGTTCTCCTTGAGATCACCGTGCTCCCGCGCCTCGGCGATCGCCTGCGTGATCTGCGGGCGCACCTCCTGCTTGCGACGAGCGAGCTCTTCGCGCAGCGCTTGTTCGCCTTCCAACGTCATCGGGACTGGCATGAGACGCGTATGACTCCTGCTCCGTTAACGAACGAACGATAAGACCCCTGCCGGGCGTATCAAGAGACCGATTGCCGATACAGGTCCTGAAGGCTTCGTACCTTGACCTCGTGATTGTCGCGGGAATAACGGATGGCGATGCTGAACGCCTCGCCACCCGTCAAGGTCGTGGTGTAACACACTTTGTTCTGCAGTGCGAGCCGGCGGATGGCCGCCGAGTCGCGGATGGACTGATGGCCCTCGGTGGTGTTGACGATCAGGTCGATCTGCTCGTTCTTGAGCATGTCCATGACGTGGGGCCGGCCCTGGGCGACCTTGTTCACCACCTCGCAGTCGAGGCCCGCCTCGTGCAGACGGCGCGCGGTGCCCCGGGTGGCCACCAGCCGGAAGCCCTGATCCGCCAGGTCCGCCGCCAGGGCGCCTATCCCCGGCTTGTCGGAATCCTTGACCGAGAGGAAGGCGCGGCCGCTGCGCGGCAGGATCACCCCGGCACCCAGGCTGGCCTTGGCGAAGGCCTCGCCGAAGCTGTCGCCGACGCCCATGACCTCGCCGGTGGACTTCATCTCCGGCCCGAGGATGGGATCCACGCCGGGAAACTTGGCGAACGGGAACACGGATTCCTTGACGTTGACGTGCCGGGGGATGATTTCTTCCGTGAACGCCTGATCGGCCAGGCTGGTACCGGCCATGCAGCGGGCCGCCACCTTGGCCAGCGAGGCGCCGATGCACTTGGAGACGAAGGGCACCGTGCGTGACGCGCGGGGATTCACCTCGAGGACGAAGATGTCGTCGTCCTGCACCGCGAGCTGCACGTTCATCAGGCCGACCACGCCGAGCTCGAGCGCCATGGCCTTGACCTGGTCGCGGATCCGGTCCTGCACCGAGTCCGAGAGCTGGTACGCGGGCAGCGAGCACGCCGAGTCGCCGGAATGCACCCCCGCCTGCTCGATGTGCTGCATGATGGCGCCGATGACCACGTGCTCGCCGTCGGCGACGGCATCCACGTCCACCTCCACCGCCTGGTCGAGAAAACGGTCGAGCAGCACCGGCGAGCGATGCGAGACCACCACCGCGTCGCGCAGGTAGCGCTTGAGCTCTTCCTCGTTGTAGACGATCTCCATGGCCCGGCCGCCGAGCACGTAGGACGGCCGCACCACGATCGGGAAGCCGATGGCCCGCGCCCCTTCGATACCCGATTCCTCGTCGGTGGCGGTGCGGTTGTTCGGCTGCTTCAAATCGAGCTTGTCGATGAGCTCCTGGAAGCGCTCCCGGTCCTCGGCGCGGTCGATGGCATCCGGGGTGGTGCCGATGATGGGCACGCCGAAGCGCTCGAGGTCCTCCACCAGCTTCAGCGGGGTCTGGCCCCCGAACTGCACGATGACGCCCGTGGGCTGTTCGATCTCGACGATGGAGAGCACGTCCTCCAGGGTGAGCGGCTCGAAGTACAGCCGGTCGGAGGTGTCGTAGTCGGTGGAGACCGTCTCCGGGTTGCAGTTCACCATCACGGTCTCGTAGCCGTCCTCGCGCATGGCCAGGGCCGCGTGCACGCAGCAATAGTCGAACTCGATGCCCTGGCCGATGCGGTTGGGCCCGCCGCCGAGCACCATGATCTTCGGCCGGCTCGACGGCGCCGCCTCGCACTCCTCCTCGTAGGTGGAGTACATGTAGGCGGTGGCGGCCGGGAACTCGGCGGCGCAGGTGTCCACCCGCCGGTACACCGGCCGCACCCCGAGGGTGAGACGATGCTCGCGGACCATGTCTTCCTCGACCTCGAGCAGGGCCGCGAGACGGGCGTCGGAGAAGCCCTTGCGCTTGAGCTGGTAGAGCGCCTCCCGGTCGATGGAGACCAGGGGGCGATTGATGAGGGTGCGCTCGGTGGCGACGATATCCTCGACCTCGGCCAGAAACCACGGGTCGATGGCGGAGAGCTCGTGCACCTCCTCCAGGCTCATGCCGAAACGGAACGCATCCGCCAGATACCAGATCCGGTCGGCGCCCGGAATCGCCAGCTCCCGCTGGAGCGTCTCGAGCGCCTCGTCGGCCTCCAGCGCCACCACCGGATCGAGCCCGGTGCGCCCGGTCTCGAGCCCGCGCAGCGCCTTTTGAAACGACTCCTGGAACGTACGGCCGATGGCCATCACCTCGCCCACGGACTTCATCTGCGTGGTGAGCCGGGCGTCCGCCACCTGGAACTTCTCGAACGTGAACCGCGGCACCTTGGTGACCACGTAGTCGATGGTCGGCTCGAACGAGGCCGGCGTGACACCGGTGATGTCGTTGGTGAGCTCGTCGAGGGTGTAGCCCACCGCCAGCTTCGCCGCCACCTTGGCGATGGGAAACCCGGTGGCCTTGGAAGCCAGCGCCGACGAGCGGGAAACCCGGGGGTTCATCTCGATGACGACGATGCGCCCATCGTCCGGGTTCACGGCGAACTGCACGTTGGAGCCGCCGGTCTCCACCCCAATCTCGCGCAGCACCTCGAGGGAGGCGTTGCGCAGCATCTGGTATTCCTTGTCGGTCAGGGTCTGCGCCGGCGCCACGGTGATGCTGTCGCCGGTGTGCACCCCCATGGGGTCGAAGTTCTCGATGGAGCAGACGATGATGCAGTTGTCCGCCCGGTCGCGAACCACCTCCATCTCGTACTCCTTCCATCCGAGCAGGGACTCGTCGATCAGCAGCTCGTTGGTGGGAGAGAGCTCGAGCCCGCGGCGGCAGATCTCCTCGTATTCTTCCTGGTTGTAGGCCACGCCGCCGCCGCTGCCGCCGAGGGTGAACGACGGGCGGATGATGCACGGAAAACCGAGCTGGCTCTGCACCTGCATGGCCTCTTCCATGCTGTGGGCCATGGCCGAGCGGGGGCACTCCAGCCCGATGCGCTTCATGGCGTGGTCGAAACGCTCGCGGTCCTCGGCCTTGTCGATGGCGTCCTGGCTGGCGCCGATCAGCTCCACCCCGAACTCCTCGAGCACACCCTGGCGCACCAGGTCGAGGGCACAGTTCAGCGCCGTCTGCCCGCCCATGGTGGGCAGCAGGGCATCCGGACGCTCCACCTCGATGATCCGCGCCACCGTCTTCCACTCCACCGGCTCCACGTAGGTGGCATCCGCCATGGCGGGGTCGGTCATGATCGTGGCCGGGTTGGAGTTCACCAGAATCACCCGGTACCCCTCGTCCTTCAGCGCCTTGCAGGCCTGGGCGCCGGAATAGTCGAACTCGCAGGCCTGACCGATGACGATCGGTCCCGCGCCGAGAATCAGGATCGACTCGAGATCGGTACGCTTAGGCATTCCGGGTTTCCATCATGTCGATGAACTCGTCGAACAGATACTGACAATCCTGCGGCCCCGGGCTCGCCTCGGGATGCCCCTGGAAGCCGAGCGCGGGGTGATCGGTGCGGGCGATGCCCTGCAGCGTGCCGTCGAAGAGCGACACGTGGGTGGGTGCGAGGCAATTGGGCAGCCGCTCGGCGTCCACCGCGAAGCCATGGTTCTGACTGGTGATGACCACCCGCTCGTCACGCACGTCCTTGACCGGGTGGTTGGCCCCGTGGTGACCGTGGGACATCTTGACGGTGCGCCCGCCGCTCGCCAGCGCCAGCAACTGATGCCCCAGGCAGATGCCGAAGATCGGCAGGTCGTGGTCGAGCAGCTCGCGGACGGCGTCGATGGCGTAGTCACAGGGCTCCGGGTCGCCCGGGCCGTTGGAGAGAAACACGCCATCGGGTTTCAACGCCAGCACGTCCGCCGCCGGCGTCGTGGCCGGCACCACCGTGAGCGCGCAATGCCGCTCGGCCAGCAGCCGCAGGATGTTGTGCTTCACGCCGAAATCGTAGGCCACGACGTGATAGCGGGGCTCCTCGAGCCGGCCATAGCCGCCGACCCGGCGCCACCCGGTCTGCTCCCAGCGGTAGCGCTCCCGGCAACCCACCTCCCGGGCCAGGTCCATGCCCGCGAGCCCGGGGAAACCGCGGGCGGCCTCCAGCGCCTGCTCGACGGTGGCCCCGGCACCGGCAGCGATGCAGCCCGCCATGGCCCCCTTTTCCCGAATCAGGCGGGTGAGACGGCGGGTGTCGACGTCGGCGATGGCCACCACCCCCTGCTCGCGCAGGAACTCCGGCAGGCTCCGGGTCATGCGCCAGTTGCTCGGCCGCCGCGCCGCTTGGCGGATCACCAAGCCGGCGGCATGCACCCGGTCGGACTCCACGTCCTCGGGATTGACCCCGGTGTTGCCGATCTGCGGGTAGGTGAGGGTGACGATCTGGCGCGCGTAGGACGGATCGGTGAGGATCTCCTGGTAGCCGGTCATCGCCGTGTTGAATACCACTTCGCCGACGGTGGTGCCCTCGACACCGAGCGATCGGCCGCGGAACACGGTCCCGTCTTCCAGTACCAGTAGAGCCGGAATCAAATCGCCACCCAAAGTCACATTCCACACGCGCCACGCCTACGACCACGTTGCAGACGAACGGTTCGCGGCCGGCGCGAGGGAGAACACACGAAGGACCCTTGTAAGAAAGGCGGGGCCGAACCGGTCCCGCCTTTCCTGGGGCAATCATTTTACCCCAGGCCGTCGCGGAAGCCCAGCACATCCTGCATGTCGAACAGCCCCGGGGCATCTTGGCCCCGCAGGAAGCGCACGGCGCGAAGCGCGCCCTGGGCGAAGTTCATGCGGCTTTCCGCCCGGTGGGTGATCTCGATGCGCTCGCCGTTGCCGGCGTAGAGGACGGTGTGCTCGCCGACGATGTCGCCAGCGCGGACGGTGGCGAATCCGATGGCGTCACGGGGCCGCGGGCCGGTGTGCCCTTCCCGGGCGTACACCGCCACGTCGGACAACGCGCGCCCCCGCGCGCCGGCAACCACCTCGCCCATGCGCAAGGCGGTCCCCGACGGCGCGTCGATCTTGTGACGGTGGTGGGCCTCGGTGATCTCCACGTCGACGGCGTCGCCGAGCACCCGGGCGGCGAGCTCCACCAGCTTGAAAGTCAGGTTCACGCCCACGGACATGTTCGGCGCCATGAGCACGGGCACGCTCGCCGCGGCCGCGCGGATGCGCTCGAGGCCGGCGGCATCGAAGCCGGTGGTGCCGATCACCAGCGCCTTGCCCTGCCGGGCGCAGACGTCCAGCCAACCCAACGTCGATTCCGGCACGGTGAAGTCGACCAGGACGTCGAAATCGTCCACGACCGCGCCCGGATCGTCGCCCACCGTGACCCCCAGACGCCCCACACCGGCGAGTTCTCCGGCGTCGCTGCCGAGCAGGGAGAGCCCCGGGCGCTCGAACGCAGCGCCCAGGATCAGATCGTCGGCCTCGTGCACCGCCTGCACCAGGGTCCGGCCCATGCGGCCGGCGGCGCCGGTGACGGCTACCCGGGTCGCGGCGGTCATCCCGTCAGCCCGTCGAAGAAGTCCTTCACGCCCTTGAACCAGGACGACCCCTTGGGCGAGTGCTTCTCACCGCCATGATCGATAGAGGCCTTGAACTCCCGCAGCAGATCCTTCTGCTTCTCGGTGAGCCGCACGGGCGTCTCCACCACCACCCGACAGAGCAGGTCGCCGACGCCACCGCCGCGCACCGGGGTCACCCCCTTTCCGCGCAGACGGAACAGCTTGCCGCTCTGGGTCTCCGGCGGGATCTTCAGCTTCACGCGCCCATCCAGGGTGGGCACCTCGAGCTCGCCGCCGAGCGCCGCGTCGACGAAGTCTATGGGCACCTCGCAGTAGAGATTCTTGCCGTCGCGGCTGAAGATCGGATGCTCGCGCACCTCGATCTGCACGTACAAATCCCCCGGCGGGCCGCCGTTGACGCCGGCTTCACCCTCGCCGGCGAGGCGGATGCGGTCGCCGGTGTCGACCCCCGGCGGCACCCGCACCTCGAGCGTGCGGTGCTGCTCGACCCGGCCGCGGCCACCGCAGCTCTTGCAGGGATCGGTCACGATCTGCCCGGAGCCGCGGCAGCGCGGGCAGGTCTGCTGCAACGAGAAGAAGCCCTGGGCGACCCGGATCTGGCCCATGCCGCCGCAATCCGGGCAGCTCGACGGCCGGGTGCCGGGCCGGGCGCCGGAGCCGTCGCATTCCTCGCACGCCGACAGCACCGGAATCCGGATCTCGACGGTGTCGCCGCGCACCGCCTGCTCGAGGTCGAGCTCGAGGGCGTAGCGCAGATCCGCCCCGCGCATGGTCGAGCTGCGCCGGCCGCCGGCGGCACCGAAGATGTCGCCGAACACGTCGCTGAAAATGTCGCTGAAGCTGCCGCCGCCGAAGCCGCCGCCCATGCCGCCGGCGCTACCGTCCACCCCGGCGTGACCGAAGCGGTCATAGACCTGGCGCTTCTCCGGGTCGGTGAGCACCTCGTAGGCTTCGCTCGCCTCCCGGAAGTACTCGGCCGCGGAGGGATCGTCCGGATTGCGGTCCGGGTGATACTTCATGGCGAGACGCCGATAAGCTTTCTTCACCTCGCCATCGGAGGCATCGCGGTCGACGCCCAGCACTTCGTAATAATCGCGTTTCGACATGTCTCTCCGGCTTCAATCGATGAAACGCAGGAGCGACCCTCGACCGGGGCCCGGCCCCCCTGCGGGGGCCGGGCTTGCCGAACGAAGGCCGCTCCTGCCGTGTGTGTCGCGACTGAAAGCCGCTCCTACTTGTCTTTCTTGTCGTCGTCCACTTCCTCGAACTCGGCGTCCACCGTATCGCCGTCGGAGCGCCCCTCGCCAGCGCCGCCTTCGGCGCCGCCGCTCTCGGCACCGCCGGCCTGCTCGGTGTACATCTTCTGAGCCAGGCTCGACGAGGCCTCGGAGAGGGCCTGCATCTTGGCTTCGATATCCGCCTTGTCGCCGTTCTTGAGCGCCTCTTCCAGCGCCGTGGCGGCGGTCTCGATGGCTTCTTTCTCCTGCTCGGTGGCCTTGTCCCCGGCGTCCTCGAGGCTCTTGCGGCTGGCGTGGACCAGCGAGTCCGCCTGGTTGCGCAGATTGACCATCTCCTCGAACTTGGCGTCCTCTTCGGAGTGGGCCTCGGCGTCCTTCACCATCTGCTCGATCTCGTCCTCGGAGAGACCGCTTTGCGCCTTGATGACGATGGACTGCTCCTTGCCGGTGGCCTTGTCCTTCGCCGACACGTTCAGGATGCCGTTGGCGTCGATGTCGAAGCTCACCTCGATCTGCGGCATGCCGCGCGGCGCCGGCGGAATGTCCGCCAGGTCGAAGCGCCCGAGGGACTTGTTCTGGCCCGCCTGCTTGCGCTCGCCCTGCAGCACGTGAATGGTCACCGCGGTCTGGTTGTCCTCAGCGGTGGAGAACACCTGCGTCTTCTTGGTCGGAATCGTGGTGTTCTTCTCGATCAGCGTGCTCATGACGCCGCCCAGGGTCTCGATGCCCAGCGACAGCGGGGTCACGTCCAGCAGCAGCACGTCCTTGACGTCACCGGCCAGCACCGCCGCCTGGATGCCGGCACCCATGGCCACGGCTTCGTCCGGGTTGACGTCCCGGCGGGGATCCTTGCCGAAGATCTCCTTGACCTTGGCCTGCACCTTGGGCATCCGGGTCTGGCCGCCCACCAGGATCACGTCGTCCACCTCGGACGGCGACAATCCGGCATCTTCCAGCGCGGTGCTGCAGGGCCCCGC
>JBMCWS010000043.1:0-20730 GCA_048621375.1 Pseudomonadota bacterium
GCCCGGATCAGCGCGGTCGAAGTGCGCAAGGGCTCCGCCGCCGTGCGCCACGGGCCCCGCACCACGGGCGGCGCCGTCAACCTGATCTCCACGCCCATCCCCGACCAGCCGTTCTCGGGGCGCGCGCAAGTGCTGCTGGGCAGTGACGACGCCCTGCTCGGTCACGCCCACGTGGGGGGCCGGGGTGAGCGCTTCGGGTTTCTGCTCGAGGGGGTGCGCCAGCAGACCGACGGCTTCAAGGACCTCGACGGCGGCGGAGATACCGGCTACGAGCTCGACGACTATCTGGCCAAGCTGAGCTACCGGACCAGCGGCGCGTCCCTTTATCAGGAGCTCGAGCTCAAGGTGGGCCGCACCGAGCAGACCGCCGACGAGACCTACCTCGGGCTCACCGACCGCGACTTCGCCGACGACCCGTACCGCCGCTACCGCGCCTCCCGTCGGGACGAGTTCGACAGCGAGCACGATCAGCTGGAGTTGCGCCACTACGCCGCCCTCACCGAGCGGCTGGACGCCACCACCGTGCTCTATCGCAACGAGTTCGCCCGCAACTGGTACAAGGCCGGCGCGGTCGGCGGCCTGAGCCTCACCGAGGTCCTCGAGAATCCTCGGGCCCGCGCGCGCGAGCTGGCGTGGCTGAAGGGCGCCGACAGCCCGGACGATGCCATCGAGCTGCGCAACAACAACCGCGAGTACACCTCCGAAGGGGTGCAGACGATCGTCGGCTGGCAGCCGGCCTGGAGCGGTCCCGCACGGCATGAGCTCGAGCTCAGCGTGCGCTACCACGAGGACGAGGAGGATCGGTTCCAGGACGACGATGCCTATCGGATGCGCGGCGGCCGGCTCGAGCTCACCCGGGACGGCGCGCCCGGCTCCCAGGCCAACCGGGTGGCGCGTGCGGATGCCTGGAGCGTGTACCTCCACGACGCCATCAGCGTGGGCCGCTGGACGCTCACGCCGGGGCTGCGCTTCGAGTCCATCGAGCTGACCCGCGAGGATTACGCTGGCGACGATCCGGGACGCGACCGGGGCGCCGTGAGCAACCACGACAACCGGGTGGAGGAATGGATCCCGGGCCTGGGCGCGATGTATCGCCTGAACGACCGGGTGCGGCTGCTCGCCAGCGTGCACAAGGGCTTCAATCCCCCCGCGCCCGGCTCGGACGCGGACTCCGAGCAAAGCGTCAACTACGAGACTGGCCTGCGCTACACCACCGACCGCGTCACCGCCGAGGCCATCGCCTTCTACAACGATTACGACAACCTGGTGGGGACGTGCACGGCCTCGTCGGGCGGCGGCTGCACGGTGGGCGATCAATTCGACGGCGGCGAGGTGAACATGCACGGCCTCGAGCTCACCGCCGCCACCGAGATGGCGGCCGGCGCCTGGCGCTTCCCGCTCGAGGCCAGCTATACCTACTCCGATGCGGAATTCCGCACCGCGTTCAGCAGCGGCTTCGACGAATGGGGCACCGTGGAATCGGGGGACGAGGTGCCGTACCTGCCCGAGCACCAGCTACACCTGCGGGCGGGAGCGGCTTTCGGGCGCTGGCGCACGGACCTCACCGCCACCTACGTTGGCGAGATGCGGGTGGTAGCCGGGAGCGGCGATCCCGCCGCCGGCGAGCGGGTGGACGACCACTGGGTCGTCGATGTCGCCGGGGAGGTCGAGGTGACGAACGGCGTATCGCTGTTCGCCCGGATCGAGAACCTGCTGGACGAGGACTACCGCGTGTCCCGCCGGCCGGCCGGCTCCCGCCCCGGGCGGCCGCAGACGGCGCTGGCGGGCGTCAGGGTAGCGTTCTGAGGGGCGCGGGCTTCCATATTGCTTTCACGATTGCTCACGGGTGTTTTCAACCTTGCCCCGTAATATGGCAATCGGGGTGATTCGAAGAGCGACTGACGACCATGCAGGCACACGCGAGAAACGTCCAGAACCGTTCGGCTTCCCCCGGGAGCGACCGGGCCCGGGCCGCACCCTTCGCGGCAGCAGGGGTCGAGCAACGTCCGAGCCGCAGCGAAAGCGTTCTTCTCCTCGGCGCGTTCGCTGCACTGGCGGTCAGCATGGCGTCGTTGATGACGCTCTGAGACGCACCTCGTACATCGACTCTCCATACCTTGTATTTCCGATACGGCTGACCCCGCACTCGCGGGGTCTCTTTTTTGGGGCCACGGCGCCACTGCGCGGGGGTGCAAGGAGTGGTGAAAGGGCGCCCCCGGGCGCTAGAATCCTTGCCCTTCATCATCAGGAGACGTCATGAAGCTCTACAACTCCGTGGGACCGAACCCGCAGGTCGTCCGCATGTTCGCTGCCGAGCGAGGGATCGAGCTGCCAATGGAAGACATCGACCTCATGAGCGGCGAGAACCGCCAGGACACATACCTCCAGAAGAACCCTTCCGGGCAATCGCCGTGCCTCGAGCTCGACGACGGCAGCTACCTCTCTGAGATCACCGCCATCTGCGAATACCTCGACGAGGTGAGCCCCGGTGACTCGCTCATCGGCCGCACCCCGGAGGAGCGCGCCGAGACGCGCATGTGGACGCGTAAGGTCGACCTCAACATCTGCGAGCCCATGGCCAATGGCTTCCGCTTCTCGGAAGGCCTGCCGCTGTTCAAAGACCGCATCATCACCATTCCGGAAGCCGCCGACGGCTTGAAGCGCATCGCCCAAGACCGTCTGAGCTGGCTCGACGGGCAGATCGCGGGTCGGACCTACCTGTGCGGCGACCGACTGACCCTGGCGGACATCCTGCTCTATTGCTTCGTCGCCTTCGGCATCACGGTGGGGCAGCCCCTGAACGAGGCGAACGGCAACGTCAAAGCCTGGTTCGACCGCATGGCTTCCCGCCCGAGCGCGAATGCGTGAAGCGGACGCCCGCCCCAGCGGCCGTCACGGCGGCCGCTGCCGCGCCGGCACCGGGATTGCCGGCCCTGAGCCGAGGTGGCGGCAACACGCGTCGCTGTGTTACTTTTCGTAACCTTGTGCGAGAAAAAGCGTAACGCTCCATGCGCCGCACCTACATCACCGCCTCCGCCATCGCCTTGCTCCTCATCGTCTGGCTGCTCTCCGGACGAGCTGGTGACGATGGTGCCGATGCAAGCCCCCCCACCCTCGCGGAAATCAATCGCGCGCGCGAAGCCCGGGTGGAGGACGCCGAGCCGCCCCGCGTCCGAGTCCGCGTGGCCCACGCCCAGCCGCGTACCGAGCACGTGGTGCTGCGGGGGCGCACCGAGAACAAGCGTACCGTGGAGGTTAAGGCGGAGATCGCCGGCCGCCTGGTCGAGCGCCCGGTGGACCGCGGCTCGCAGGTGGACGCTGGCGACCTGCTCTGCCGCCTCAGCACCGACGACCGCGAAGCCGGCTTGAAGGAAGCCCAGGCCGCGGCCGAGCAAGCCCGGATCGAGTACGAGGGCAGCCTCCGTCTCGAGAAGGAGGGGCTGCAGTCGAAGACCGCCATCGCCCAGGCGCGGGCACGACTCGCGGCCGCCCAGGCGCAGGTGGAGCGGCGGGAGCTCGATCTACAACGCACCACGATTCGCGCCCCGTTCGCTGGCGTGGTCGAGAACGTGCATCTGGACACCGGCGACTATGCCACTGCCGGCACACCCTGCGTCACCCTGGTGGACATGAACCCGATGTTGCTGACGGGCCGGGTCTCCGAGAACCGCGTTACCCGGCTCGAGCCCGGGCAAACGGCGACGGGCGTTCTGGCCGACGGCCGAGAGGTCCGTGGCCCCATCACCTTCGTGGGCCAGCAGGCCGAGGCCGCCACCCGCACCTACGCCGTGGAGGTGGAGGTGGACAACGCGGACCGGCGGCTGCGCTCCGGCATCACCACCGAGATCCGCATTCCGGTGAACGAGGTGATGGCCCAACGCGTCAGCCCGGCCCTGTTCGCCCTGAACGACGATGGCGAGATCGGTATTCGCATCGTCAACGACGACAACGAGGTCGAGTACCACGAGGTAGAGATCGTCGACGAGGACGCCCACGGCGCGTGGGTAACCGGGCTGCCGGAAGTCATGACCCTGATCACCGTGGGCCAGGAGCTCGTGGTGCCGGGCCAGGAAGTGGAGCCCGTATTCGAGCCCTCCGCGGAGATGCCGGCCCGGGCGCCGGCCGAGGAGCGCCGGGACTCGTCGGCATCATTGCGCGCCCCCGGTAGCGAATCCCCCGGCATCGCCGCCGCGCCATGACCGGCTTCATCGACGCGGCGATCAACCGCACCCGCACCACCTTGCTGGTGATGCTGATGATCGTTATCGCCGGGCTCGCGGCCCGGGCGGCCATCCCCATTGCCGCGGACCCGCACGTGGAGGTGCCGGTTTTCTTCATCAGCGTCGTGCATGAGGGGATCGCCCCCGAGGACGCTGAGCGGCTTCTGGTCATGCCCATGGAGACCGAGCTGCGCAAGGTGGAGGGCGTCGAGGAGCTCTCCGGCTACGCCTCGGAGGGCGTGGCCAACCTGGTGGTGGAGTTCGACGCCGAATACGACCTCGATCAGGCGCTGCTGGACGTGCGCGAGGCCGTGGACCGGGCCAAGCCCGAGCTACCGGGCACCGCCGAGGAGCCGGTGATTCGGGAACAGAACGCCAACGACTTCCCCATCATCCAGGTCAACCTGGTGGGCGACGACGTACCCGAGCGCATGCTCTACAACACCGCCATCGAGCTGCGCGACGACATAGAAAGCATCCCCGGGGTCCTCGAGGCCGAGCTTCAGGGGCATCGCGAAGAGATGCTCGAGGCGGTGATCGAGCCCACGCAGCTGCAGGCGTACGGCATCTCCAGCGAGGCCCTGATCGATACGCTGACGCGCAACAACCGGCTCATTCCCGCCGGCAGTGTGGACACCGGCGAGGGACGGTTCTCGGTGAAGGTGCCGAGCATCGTCGAAGAGGCCGAGGACATCTTCGATCTGCCCATCCGCGCCAACGGCGATACGGTGGTCACCCTCGCGGACGTCGCCACCGTGCGCCGCACCTTCAAGGATCGCACCAGCTACGCCCGGGTCAACGGCCGCGACACCATCTCGCTGCGCGTGACCAACCGGGTCAACGCCAACGTCGTCGACACCGTCGCCGCCGTCAAGACGGTGGTGGATCGCCACCGGCCCGGCATCCCCTCGCGGGTCGACGTGTTCTATTCCCAGGATCAGGCGCCCTACGCCTCCCAGCAGGTGACGGAGCTGCAGGGCAACATCTTCACCGCCCTGGCCCTGGTGATGGTGCTGGTCGTGGCCGCCATGGGGTTCCGCAGCGGCCTCATCGTGGGCCTGGGTATTCCGGTGTCGTTCCTGTTCTCGCTCATCTTCATCTACGCCTTCGACTACACCTTCAACTTCATGGTCATGTTCGGGATGCTGCTCGGCCTCGGCATGCTCATCGACGGCGCAATCGTCGTCACCGAGTACGCCGACCGCAAGATGACCGAGGGCTTCGACCGCCGCGCCGCCTATGCCATGGCCGCCAAGCGCATGTTCTGGCCCGTCACCGCGTCGGTGGCCACCACCCTGGCTGCCTTCCTGCCCCTCATGTTCTGGCCCGGGGTGGCGGGCAAGTTCATGCGCTACCTGCCGGTCACGGTGTTCACGGTGCTGTCCGGCTCCCTGGTCTACGCGCTGCTGTTCGGCCCGGTGATCGGCTCGCTCGTCGGCCGGGCCGGTGCCAGGGATGCCCGGGCCATGGCCACCCTCGAGCAGCTCGAGGACGGCGACCCCACCCGGCTCGCCGGCGTCACCGGCCTCTATGCCCGCGTGCTCGCCTATGCCAGCCGCTATGCGCTGGTGACGCTGAGCCTCGTCCTCGTGGTTCTTGTGGGGACGTTCTGGGCCTACGCCAAGTACGGCCAGGGGATGACCTTCTTCTCCGACTCCGAGGTCAAGTTCGCCCAGGTCACCGTTCGAGCCCGGGGCAACCTCTCCGCCAGCGAGGTGAATACGCTGGTACGGGAGGTGGAAGAGGAGATCCTGCCCATCGAGGGGATCAAGGGGATCAACACCCGGACCATCCTGGGCGGCGACTCGCGCCGCGGTTTCGACCGGATCGGCGGCATCTTCGTCGAGCTGCACGACGAGGGCGAGCGGGACCGCAAAGCCACGGCCATCTTCGAGGAGATCCGGCGGCGCACCGCCCCCCTGGCCGGCATCAAGGTGGAGCTGCAGGAGATGGAGCAGGGGCCGCCCGTGGGCAAGCCGATCCAGATTCAGTTCTCCTCGTACGAACGGGAATACCTCGAGCCCACAGTGGCCCGGGTCCGGGAGTTCGTGGATACCCTGCCGGAGCTGCGTGACGTCGACGACACTCGCTCCCTGCCGGGCATCGAATGGGAGATCGACGTGGACCGCGCCCAGGCCGCATTGTACGGCGCGGACGTCTCCCAGGTGGGGGTCGCCGTGCAGCTCGTGACCAACGGCGTGAAGGTGGGGGAATACCGCCCGCAGAAGGCGGACGACGCCGTGGACATCCGCGTCCGCTATCCCACGCCATCGCGCGGCATCGCGGCCCTCGACGAGCTGCGGGTGCCGACGGCCGACGGGCTTGTGCCGATCTCGAACTTCGTGGAGCGGCGGCCGGCGCCCAATGTGGACACCCTGCAGCGCATCGATGGCGTCCCGGTGGAATTCATCCGCGCCGAGGTGGCGGAAGGCGTGCTCGCGGACACCATGGTGCGCCGGATCCAGGGCTGGCTGGAGGATCAGGAGCTGCCCAGCCAGGTGGACATCGAGTTCCGGGGCGCCAACGAAGAGCAGCGCGAGTCCATGGCGTTCGTGCAGGTGGCGTTTGTGATGTCGCTGCTGTTGATGTTCGTCCTGCTCGTCACTCAGTTCAACAGCCTCTATCAGGCCGCGCTGATTCTGGTGGCGGTGGTGATGTCCACCGCCGGCGTGCTGCTGGGGCTTCTGGTGACCCAGTCGCCCTTCAGCGCCATCCTCACGGGCGTGGGCGTGGTGGCGCTCGCCGGCATCGTGGTGAACAACAATATCGTCCTCATCGACACCTACAACCACATCCGGCGCGAGCACCCCGACCTCGACTACGTCCAGCTCATCGTTCGCACCGGCGCGCAGCGGCTGCGTCCGGTCATGCTCACCACGGTGACGACCGTCTGCGGCCTGCTGCCGCTAGCCTCCAACCTATCCGTGGATCTGGTCAACCGCAACATCGTGTACGGCGGCCAGTTGTCCGGATTCTGGGTGCCCCTCTCCCAGGCCATCGTCTCCGGCCTCTCCTTCGCCACGGTGCTGACCCTGGTGGCCACCCCGGCGATGCTGGCGCTGCCGCACCAGCTCAAAGCGCTCGGCCGGCGCACCGCCGTCCGCTTCGGATCGTGGCGGACCGCGAGCAACGCAACACGCGGGTAGAAACGCGGGCAAAAAAAGCCCCGGCGACGGGGATTGGGGAGGGGGAGGGGTCGTCGCCGGGGCTAGAGCCGCGATGGAAAGTATCCATCCGGTCGTCAAAGCGAAGAAACGGCATATTGCCGCTCGTCTCGCCCTATTAGGCCCCCAACGCGCGCCGGAGTTCCCCGCAAGCTCCGCCGCGGTGATCACCGCGTGGCGGCATCAGGGCGTATGGTGGTGTATGCTCCCGCGCCGGTAGTGCCGCACCCGAACCGACGGAGCCACCGGATATGAGCATTTCCCTTGGAGCGCACGTAGGCCAGCAGAACCTGTCCATGGACGCTATGCGCACGCTCTGGCGCAAACTCGACGACCGCGGCGTCGACTGGATCTCCGCCTGGGACCACTTCTACGAGGCACCGCCGAATAACGGCACCGAGCCGCACTTCGAGGCCCTGGCCACCCTGGGCGCTCTGGCCGCCGAGACCCGCCACGCGCGCATCGGCTGTCTGGTGTTCTACGTCGGCTACCGCAACCCGGCCCTCCTCGCCAAGGCCGCCACCACCCTGGACCACATCTCCGGCGGCCGCTTCGAGCTGGGAATCGGCGCCGGCTGGCACATCTGGGAAGCCACCGCCTACGGCTACGCCTTTCCCGACATCGGCACCCGGCTGGACATGCTCGAGGAGGCCGCGACCATCGTCCGCCGCATGCTCACCGAGGAGCGGACCACGTTCTCGGGCAAACACTTCCAGGTGGACGATGCGAGCTGCCTGCCGCCGCCGCTGCACAAGCGCCTGCCCATCTGGATCGGCGGCGTGGGCGAGAAGCGCACGCTGAAAATCGTCGCCGATCACGCGGACGGCTGGAACGCCGCCTACCTCGCGCCGGCCGAGTTCGCGCGGGTGAACGACGTGCTGACCCACTGGTGCGAGGAGGAGGGCCGCGATCCGGCGACCCTGAAACGGGCGGTAAACCTCGCCTTCAATCTCGGCGTCGATGACCAGGACCTCGCACGCCAGCGCAAGCTGCTGGCCGAGGACTGGGGGGAGGCCGCCGAGCGTATCTCCGGCGGCGCCCTGCTGTGCACCCCGGACCACGCCGTGGAGCGCATACTCCAGTACGTGGAAGCGGGCGCCGAAGAAATCAACATCGCCCTGCGCGCGCCGTGGAACGAGGAGGCGCTGGACGCCTACCTGGACAGCGTCATGCCGGCCCTCAGAAAGGCGACCAGCTGACTCGACGCCCGCGCGCGGCGCGCTACGACCCGGGTCGTCTACCGGCGATCCGCGAGGGCCGCCGCGAACGCCAGCACGCGCTCGGCCTCGGCGGCATGCAGGTTTTCCACCAGGCGGCCGTCGAGCACCGCCACGCCTCGCCCTTCCGCCGTCGCCCGCTGCCAGGCGTCGAGGACGCGGCGAGCCTCTTCCACCGCCGCGTCGTCGAACCCGAAGACTTCGTTCGCCGGCTCGACCTGGCTCGGATGAATGAGGGTCTTGCCGTCGAAGCCCATGTCGCGGGCCTGCTCGCAGGCGGCGCGGAATCCGGCCTGATCCCGAATATCGAGATGCACGCCGTCGAGCAGGTCGACGCCTTGCGCCCGTGCCACCAGCACACAGTGCTGTAGCGCGTACGCGAGGTTGTGGCGCGCCACCGTGTGCCGGGCGCGTAGCTCCTTGACCAAGTCGCTGGTGCCCATCACCAGCACCGTCAGGCGCCGCGTGTGCGCGGCCAGCGCGCGCACGTCGAGCACCGCCCGCGGCGTCTCCACCATGAACCACAGCGGCACCTCGCCCGCCCCGGCGGCCTCGGTGGCCGCGACGATCCCGTCGATCTGTGCCGCGTTCTCGACCTTGGGGAACAGCAGACCGCCGAGGGGGAGTTTCGCCACAGCCGCCACGTCATCGTGCCCCCAGGGCGTGTCCAGCGCATTCACCCGGACCACCAGCTCCCGGTGGCCATAGCCGCCCTGCTCCAGTGCGGCGGCCACGTTCGCCCGCGCCGCCTCCTTGGCATCCGGCGCCACGGCGTCCTCTAGGTCGAACACCACGGCATCGCAGGGGAGGCTGCGCGCCTTTTCCAGGGCGCGCGCGTTGGCGCCGGGCATATACAGAACGGAGCGTCGGGGCGTTGGCGTATCGGACATCGGGAGGTCAGGAACTGCGGGAACCGGGAGAGTCGGGGGCGGTGAAGAAGCGGGGGATACGGTGGTGGCCTTCGCATCGCGCCTTGCAACGACAGCTGAAGTTCGACAGCACCGGCAGCAGGCCGAAAGCGCCCACCAGCAGGCTCACCGCGGTCCACCCCTCCTGGCTCGAGTACCAGTCCGACTCCAGCTTGGGGACCTCCATGAAAAATCCGGCGAAGAAGAAAAACAGGATGGCGGTGGCGGCGACGGCGAGCAGGCGGGAGAGCAGGATACCGAGATTGGGTATCAGGCTCACCAGCGTGATGGCGGCCCCGGCCGCGTAGGGTGCCCAGAGCCAGGGGCGGGGATGCGGCACGTGAAGGATTGCCAGGACGACGAACGTCAGGCCGATCACCGCGTACAGGTACCACATGCCCCGGGTCAGCCTGGTGTTCGTCGTATCGCTCATAGGCCGGGTCCCAACATCACCGCTGCGCAACTTAGAATGCATTCAAGTTTCCGCAAACCGATTCAGCCCGTCAACCGCTACTGTTACACCCGGTGACACCGGGATACCGTTCTACACAGATTGGACCACGGCACGCGCGAAACGTCCCGCACGGCATTTCAGGCAAGTAATTTGACCAGACTACACATCCCACCCGGGCAAGCCCGCGTCCGGCTGCACGCCGAAGGAATTCAGCGCCATGGAGACCAGATTGTATTGCCCCACGGTGAACACCACGTCCATGAGCTGCTGGGTGGTGAGGTGCTGCGCCAGACCCGCCCAGGTCGCATCGCTGACGTGCGCGTCACGGTGCAGCTCATCGGTCGCGGCGAGCAGCCACCGGTCGAGCTCCGGCAGGCCCGGGCTCTCCGGCCCGGCTTTGGCGCTGCGGATCTCGTCGTCGCTCATCCCGGCGCGGCGCGCGATCTCCACGTGCTGGCCCCATTCGTAGCCGGCCCGGCACAGGTAGCCGATGCGCAGTATCACCAGCTCGCGCTCTCTGGCCGCCAGCGTGGACTTGCCAAGGATGTGGTTCGCGAACACCAGCCACCGTCGCATCAGGTCCGGATGGTGCGCGAGGGTCTTGAATATGTTGAGCACCGGGCCCTGCTCCAGGAACGGCTGCATCACCTGACGCGCCTGTTCGTTCCATTGGTCTTCCTCCAGCGGCGCGATGCGCGGCTCGGACAGTCTCATGGCGTCTCCCGCAATCGTCGAACGTCGATCGAGCATAACACCGCGGTGCTCAGCCGGAGAACGTCGCCTCGAACCCCTGGGCGGCCAGGGCGTCGAGCACCTGATCCACCTGCTCCTCGCCGCGCAGCTGCAGCACCAGCTCCACCATGGTGGAGCGCACCGACGAGCCGCCGAACGCCCGCTGGTGCTCGATCTCCATGATGTTGCTGTCGAGCTCCGCCAGCACCCGGGTCACCTGCGCCAGCGAGCCGGGCACGTCGGGAATTTCCACCTGCAGCCGCACCAGCCGGTGGCTGCGAACCAACCCGCGCTGCAGGACCGACGACAGGATCATCATGTCGATGTTGCCGCCGGAGAGCACGAGCACCGTGTTGCGGCCCGCGAACGCGCCGCGGTGCCCATGAACGGCCGCCAGCGACACTGCCCCGGCACCTTCCACCACCGTCTTCTCGACCTCCAGCAGGCTGAAGATGGCCTGCTCCACCTGTTCCTCGCTCACCAGCATCATGTCGTCCACGAAGCGCTCGATGAGGGGCAGCGTACGGCTGCCGGGCGCCTTCACCGCGATTCCCTCGGCCACGGTGTCCAGCCGCCGCGGCCCGTCGCCGAGGCCGTGAAAGCGGTTGTAGGCGGCCGGGAACCGCTCCACCTGAACGCCCACCAGCCGAACATCCGGCCGCGCGGCCTTGACGGCGGCGGCGACTCCGCCGATCAGCCCGCCCCCGCCCACGGGCACGACCACGACCTCCGCCTGCGGCGCCTGCTCCAGTAGCTCGAGGCCCAGGGTGCCCTGGCCGGCGATGACCCGATCGTCGTCGTAAGGGTGCACCAGTGCCAGGCCCCGCTCCCCGGCCAGCTCCAGGGTAAAACCGCGGGCTTCGTCGAATTCCCGGCCGTGCAGGATCACCTCGGCGCCGAACACCCGCGTCTGCGCCACCTTGGCGTTGGGGGTGGAGCGCGGCATGACGATGGTGGTGGGGACGCCCAGGCGCTGCCCGTGATACGCGAGCGCCTGGGCGTGGTTGCCGGCGGACATGGCGATGACGCCGCGCTGCCGTTCCGCGGCCGACAGGCACAGCAGACAGTTCAGAGCGCCGCGCTCCTTGAACGACGCGGTGAACTGCAGATTCTCGAACTTGAGAAAGATCTCCGCACCCGTGAGCCTCGAGAGCGTGCTGCTGCGGCTGAGCGGCGTCACCATCACCTGATCGGCGATGCGGTCCCGGGCGGCACGGATGTGGGCGATCTGCATCGATCTTCTCCTCAATGTTTCAGTATACTCCGGTCCGGTGAAGCATCTGCTCATCGTCTACCACACCAAGACCGGCAATACCGGGCGCCTTGCCAACGCCGCGTACCGCGGCGCCACGGGCGAGGACGTCAGCGACGTGGCGGTGCGGCTCGCGCGCGCCGCCGACGCCGGGCCCGACGACCTGCTCTGGGCTCACGGTGTCCTTCTGGGCACCCCCGAGTACCTCGGCTACATGTCCGGGGCCATGAAGGACTTTCTCGATCGTACCTTCTATGAAGTGGAGGGGAAGCTGCAGCCATTGCCTTGCGGAATCTTCATCAGCGCCGGCAACGACGGCACCGGCGCTCTCACCGCCATCCGGCGCATCATCCGGGGGTACCCCTTCGAGGAGGTCCAGGAAGCGGTCCTCGCCGTCGGCGACGTAACCGGCGAGCACCTGGAACGCTGCGAGGAACTGGGGCTGGCGCTGGCGGTCGGTCTGGAAGCCGGAATCTACTGAGCCACATGCAGGCACGAATCCTCGACAGCATAGACGCAATCGACGCCGCCACCTGGAACGCGTGCGCCAATCCCGACCCGGCCCGGCGCAACCCGTTCCTGAGTCACGAGTTCCTGCACGCGCTCGAAGCCAGCGGCAGCGCGGTGACGGGGACCGGGTGGCAGCCCTTCCATCTCGCCCTGGAAAACCACTCCGGCGAGGTGCTCGGCGTGGTGCCCATGTACCTCAAGGGGCATTCCCGCGGCGAATACGTCTTCGACTACGCCTGGGCGGATGCGTGGCAGCGGGCGGGCGGGCGCTACTATCCCAAGCTGCAGGTGAGTGTGCCCTTCACCCCCGCCACCGGCCGCCGCATGCTGGCCCGGGACGACGACCCCGAGACGCAGCGCATGCTGCTGAATGCGTGCGCTCAGGTCGCCCGGGAAACCGGCGTCTCGTCGTTGCACGTAACCTTCATGCCGGAAGCGGAATGGCGCCTGGCTGCAGAGGCCGGATACCTGCAACGCCTGGACCAGCAGTTTCACTGGCGTAACGCCGGGTATGCGGATTTCAGTGCCTTTCTCGCCGAGCTGTCCTCGAAGAAACGCAAGAACCTCAAGCGCGAGCGGCGCGAGGCGGTGGCCGACGGTGTCGACATCGAGTGGGTGACCGGCAGTGATCTCACCGAGGCGCACTGGGATGCGTTCTACGCATTCTACGAGGATACCGGCTCGCGCAAGTGGGGATCCCCCTACCTCACCCGCCGGTTCTTCAGCCTCGTCAACGAAACCATGGCGAACGACATCCTGCTGGTGCTGTGCCGGCGCCAGGGCCGCTACATCGCCGGCGCCTTGAACTTCATCGGCGGCGACACCCTGTTCGGCCGCAACTGGGGCTGCATCGAGGACCACCGCTTCCTGCACTTCGAGGCGTGCTACTACCAGGCCATCGAGTTCGCCATCGCCCGGGGGCTCGCACGGGTGGAAGCAGGTGCCCAGGGGGGCCACAAGGTGGCCCGCGGCTATCTCCCCCAGGCCACCCACAGTGCCCACTGGATCGCCGACGCGGGCTTCCGGGAGGCGGTGGCGGACTATCTCGATCGGGAACGGGCCTACGTGCGAGACGAGATGGCGTTCGTGGAATACCGCAGCCCGTTCAAGGCAACGCTGGAGATCCCGCCCCGCAGCGCGCGCTGACCGGGCGGATCAGCCCCCGGCCGGCGGCGCGTCCGACGTGCCTTCGAGCTCCATTTCCGCCGCCACCCGGCGCAGATAAGCCTGCAGCCGCTCGACGTTCTCGGGCCCCATGCGCAACACCTGCTTCTTCAACGGCGACAGGGACTCGAGCTCCTCGTCGGCGTATTCGTACATGACGTTGGGCTGCACCAGCTCGACGCGCTCGGGCAGCACCGGCACCGCCATGACCTCCTCCATGGCGCGAGCGAGAACCTCCCCGGGCGGCGCCTCCACCCCCACCTCGGCCAGCGCCGTCTCCAGCAAGGGGCTCAACGTCTCCAGAAGGCCGGCCACCCGCGCCGGATCCACGCTGACCACTTCCTCCACGTAAGGGTCGTAACGGCGATAGCTGGCGGGGTCGATGAAGATGCGCTCGCCCTCCCTGGAGACCTGGAAGGGCTCGCCGGGCGCGAGGAACTCGAGCTGGCGCCGCGGATAGGTGCCCCGGGTGGCATTCTCGGCCACCACGGCCAGGCGGCGCACGTAGTCGCCCTGCTCGAGCCAGGGCTCCGGCAGATCCATGGGCTCGAGGCGCTCGCGCACGAATGGATCACTCTCCTGCAGTGGCGGCAAGGTCACATCGGGCTCCGTGGGCGCCTCTGTCGGCTCCGGTGCCGATGCGGGCGCCGGCTCCTCCACCGGCTCCCCGGCATCCGAAGGCTCGGCCGGTTGCTGGGGTGGGGTCTCCGGAGTGGGCGTCGGGGCCGGCTCCGGAGGCTCGCTGGTCGTTCGAAAGACCGCCCAGCCGATGACGGCAAGAGCGATGACGACAATCGCGACGAGTATGGCTTTCTGCATACAAACTGTGTACCACACCCTCCGGGCAGCGTCACCACGCAATCCGCCTGCGGAAGCCCCGAATTTTCGCCGCCAACGGCTGATTCCATTATCATTCCACTCTCCCTCAACGGTTCGACCACGAATGCCGAACACACCTGTCAAAACCGTCCTCGATCATCGCCTTCCCATCGGCGACAGAGTCACCGTGGAAGGCTGGGTCCGCTCGCGGCGTACGTCCAAGGGGGGCTTCTCGTTCGTGCACGTGAACGACGGCTCCTCCCTGGAGTCGCTGCAGGTGGTCGCGGGCGCGGACCTCGCAAACTACGACAGCGAGGTGGTGGAGCTGGGCACCGGATGTGCCGTGCGCGTGCGCGGCCGCGTGGCGGCCTCCCAGGGCAAAGGCCAGGACCGCGAGATCCTGGCCGACTCGGTGGCGGTGCTGGGCTGGGTCGAGGACCCGGAGACGTATCCCGTCGCCAAAAAACGGCACAGCTTCGAGTACTTGCGCACCGTGGCGCACCTGCGGCCGCGGACGAATACGTTCGGTGCCGTTTCCCGCGTGCGCAATGCCATATCCCACGCCGTGCACGACTACTTCTACCGCGACGGTTTCATCTGGGTGAACACGCCGATCATCACCGCCAACGACTGTGAGGGCGCCGGCGACCTGTTCCGGGTCTCGACCCTGGATCAGGTCAATCGCGACGCCCCGGAACCGTTCGCCGAGGATTTCTTCGGCACCGAGACCTTCCTCACCGTCTCCGGCCAGCTCAACGTGGAGAGCTACTGCCTGGCGCTTTCCAAGGTCTACACCTTCGGGCCCACCTTCCGCGCCGAGAATTCCCACACCAGCCGGCACCTGGCCGAGTTCTGGATGATCGAGCCGGAGATCGCCTTCGCCGACCTCGCGGACGATGCCGCGCTCGCGGAGGATTTTCTGCGGGCCGTGTTCACGGCGGTGCTGGAGCGCTGCCCCGACGACATGGCGTTCTTCGCCGACCGCATCGACCCGGACGCTATCTCCCGGCTGGAGCACGTGATCGACACACCGTTCGAGCGCCTGGGCTACACCGAAGCGGTGGATATTCTCGAACGCGCCGACAGGGCCTTCGAGTTTCCGGTGCGCTGGGGTCTCGACCTCCAATCCGAGCACGAGCGCTACCTCACCGAGCACGTGGGCGGGCCCGTGGTGGTGACCGACTACCCGAAGGACATCAAGGCATTCTACATGCGCATGAACGACGACGGCCGGACGGTGGCCGCCATGGACGTGCTGGTACCAGGCGTGGGGGAGATCATCGGCGGCAGTCAGCGGGAAGAGCGCCTGGCAGTGCTCGATCAGCGCCTCGAGGCCATGGGGCTCACCGAGCAGCTCTGGTGGTATCGGGATCTGCGACGCTACGGCACGGTGCCCCACGCCGGCTTCGGCCTCGGCCTGGAACGGCTGGTGCTCTACGTGACCGGCATGGAGAACATCCGCGACGTCATTCCGTTCCCGCGCGTGCCCAACAACGCGAGTTTCTGATGCGAGCGCTCAGCCTTCAGCTTTCAGCACTCGGCCGGAGGGGGAGCGCGGGATTCGGACTGACAGCGACGAATGAGCCGTGATCCGGTCGTTGCTTCGGCTCGGGCCGTTTCTGCGGCGTTATCGCGGACGTCTGCTGCTGGGAATCGGCGCCTTCGGCATCGCGCGCCTGCTCGAGGCCATGGTGCCGCTGCTCCTCGGCTTGGGCATCGATCGCATCGCCGCCGGCAACGGCGACGTGCTGCTGCCGGTGCTCGGCATCTTCGCCGCCGTGGCAGGCCGTTACGCGGTGGTGACCGTCGCCCGGTACTGCGTACGCAGCACCGGGTTGTTCGTCGCCTTCGATCTTCGGCAGGCGCTCTATGCCGCCCTGCAGCACCAGGGTAGCCGCTTCTTCAGCCGCTTCACCATCGGCGACATGATGACCCGGGCGGTGGCGGACATCAGCCTGATCCAGCGCCTCATCGCCATGGGCACCATCCTGCTGGTGATCCTGGTGTACGCCTCGGTGGTGGGGTTCGGGTTCATGCTGTATCTCTCCCCGACCCTCACCCTGTTGCTGCTGCCGCCATTGCCGCTGGTGTTCTTCTACGCCAGGTGGTCCTCGCGGCAAATGGGCATCGCATCGCGGACGGTTCAGGACCGGCTCTCGGACCTGGGCGCCCAGGTGCAGGAGAATCTCTCCGGCATCCGCACCATTCAGGCGATGGTCCAGGAGGATCACGAGATCCGGCGCTTCGCCGCCGCCAATCAGGCCTATGCCGACGCCTTCTACCGGCAATCGTGGATCAACTCCATGATGACCGCCGTCATGCCGAGCCTGGCCGCCATCTGCCTGATCACCATCATGGGCTACGGCGGCTATCTGGTCTCCCGGGGCGACATCACGGTGGGGGTGCTGGTGGCGTTCACCATGTACATGAACATGGTGGTCCAACCGTTCCGGGTGGCGGGGTTCATCATCAATCTGTTCCAGCGGGCCGCGGTGGCCAGCGACCGGCTGTTCGACGTGCTCTCGCGGCCGCCGGAGATCGACGACCGGCCGAGCGGACGCACGCCGCAACGGATCCGCGGTGCCGTCGAGATCCGCCACCTGAGCTACACTTTCGAGAACGCGCGGGTGCCGGCCCTCGACGACGTGACCCTCGACATCGCCCCCGGCGAGTCCGTGGCGATCATGGGGCGGGTGGGAGCCGGCAAGAGCACGCTGCTGCGGCTGCTGGTGCGCCTGCTCGATCCGCCGCCGGGCGCCGTGCTGATCGACGGCCACGACGTCCGCGACTATCCGCTGGCGCAGCTGCGATCGCAGATTGCCCTGGTTCCCCAGGATCCGTTCCTGTTCGGCGAACCGTTGCGTGACAACCTCACCTACGACGACCCGGACCGTCCCCTGGATCTGGTCTGGCAGGCCGCCAGCGCCGCGGACCTCGAGGACACCATCGCCGGCTTCCCCGAGCGCATGGACACGCTGGTGGGGGAACGGGGCGTCACCCTGTCCGGCGGGCAGAAGCAGCGCGCCACCCTGGCCCGGGGCGTCATACGCCACGCGCCGGTGCTGATCCTCGACGACTGCTTCTCCAGCGTCGACACCGGCACCGAAGACCACATCCTCTCGGAGCTCGAACGCCTGCGCCGGGGCCGGACCACGGTGCTGGTCTCCCACCGGGTCTCCACCGCCCGCCACGCCGACCGTATCGTGGTCATGGACGCCGGACGCATCGTCGAGACGGGCAGCCACGAGGCGCTCCTCGCCCGCGGTGGGCTGTATGCCGAGCTCGAGCGCATTCAACGGGAAGGCGGCGACGATCGCGACGGTGACGGCGACGAGGGTCGGCCCCGATGACCTCGCAGCGCGACCACGCGATGTTCGACGCCGAGCTCTCCGGCGCGGTGCTCGACGTCGGCCTGCTCAAACGTCTGCTGCGCTGGCTGCGGCCGTACCGCGTGACCCTCCTCGCGAGCGCCCTGCTGATACTGCTGGCGTCGTTGCTGCAGGTGCTGATGCCGGTGGTGTTCTCGGTGGTGGTGATCGACCACGTCCTCGGCGCCGGCAGCGCGGAGGACAGCCACACACCGCACCTGGGCATGCTCGACCTGCACGAGTGGATCACCGAGACGTTCGCCATGCCACCGCTGCTGGCGGCCTGCGCGCTCTACGCGGTGCTCCAGCTCGGCTGGGCCCTGGCCGGCCACGCCCATCGCCTCACCCTCATCGGCGCCGTGATCCGGGGACTGCGCGACCTGCGACTGGATTTGTTCCGGCACCTGGAAACCCGCCCGGCCTCGTTCTACGACCGGGTCGCCGTGGGCCGGGTGATGACACGGGTCACCAACGACATCGAATCGCTCTACGAGTTGCTGCGGGGCATCGGCTCGCTGATCGGCGAGTTCGTGCCGTTCTTCGTGGCGCTGGGCATCATGCTGAGCGTCGACGTGCAGCTCACGCTCATTCTGCTGCTGGCCCTGCCGGTTATGGGCGCCGTCACCTACTTCTTCCGCCGCACCACACGCCAGCTGTTTCGCGCGGTGCGGACGTCGCTGTCGGCGCTCAACCAGAACATGCAGGAGAACCTGGCCGGCCTGCAGGTGGTGCAGCTCTCCGAGCGGCAGCAGTTCAACCTGGATCGCTACACCCGCATCAACGAAGAGAACCGCGCCAACGAGCTGAAGAGCGCCCGGCTGGAAACCCTGTACGGCGCGTTCACCGACACCATGGCGCACACCGCGTTGGGGGTGATCATCTGGTACGGCAGCGGCGCCGTGCTCGGCGAGCAGATGTCGCTCGGCGGCGTGATTCTGTTCACCCGCTTCATCGACATGCTGTTCCAGCCCATCGTCGCCCTCGGCGAGCAGACCAACGTGCTGTTCCGCGCCATGGCCAGCGGTGAGCGCATCTTCCAGGCACTGGACTGGGACGAGAAGATCCATGAGCCCGCGGACCCCGTACGGCTGCCGGAGCGGCTGCGCGGCGAGGTGCGCTTCGAGCACCTGAGCTTCGGCTACGACCCGGGGGTGGAGGTGCTGCACGACGTCACTTTCACCATTCATCCCGGGGAGAAACTGGCCATCGTCGGCCCCACCGGATCCGGCAAGAGCACCCTCATCCGCCTGCTCGGCCGCTTCTACGATTTCGAGGACGGCCGCATCTTTCTCGACGGCGTCGATCTGAACCGGATTCACAGCCACGATCTGCGCCGGCGCATCGGCGTCGTGCTTCAGGACTTTCACATCTTCTCCGGCACCATCCACGACAACATCGCGCTCGGCGACCCTGCCATCAGCGGGGAGGCGGTGGAGCAGGCGGCGCGGCGGGTGAACGCCCACGGCTTCATCAGTGCCCTGCCGGACGGCTATCGAACCGAGCTCTCGGAACGCGGGCAGAATCTCTCCCAGGGGCAGCGCCAGCTACTGGCTTTCGCCCGGGTGCTCGCCGCCGATCCGGAGATCCTGGTGCTCGACGAGGCCACCGCCAGCGTCGATACCGAGACGGAGCTGTTGATTCAGGACGCCCTGCGCAAGCTCACCGCGAATCGCACCTCGATCATCATCGCTCACCGGCTGCAAACCGTTCAGGAGGCGGATCGTGTGCTGGTGCTCGAGCAGGGCCGGGTCAGGGAGCTGGGGACCCACCAGGAGCTCCTGGAGGAGCGCGGCCTCTACCACCAGCTCCACACGCTGCAATTTCACAACGCCTGACGATTACCGTTCGTCAACGCGTTCCCGGAGGCGTTGCGCCCATTATGGGCGTCATGGAGGTCCCCATTCCCGATCGCGCCGCTGCGGGCCACGCGCTCGCCGAGACGCTGGCGTCGAACCCGGCCAACACCGGCGCGCTGGTGCTGGCGCTTCCCCGGGGGGGGGTCCCTGTGGCCTACGAGATCGCCAAACGCCTCAACGCCGAGCTCGACCTCATGCTGGTACGCAAGCTCGGAACCCCCGGACAACCGGAGCTCGCTGCCGGGGCCATCGCCAGCGGCGGCATCCGCGTGCTGAACGACGACGTGGTCGGCGCTCTGCACCTCTCGCACGAGGCCCTGGAACAGGTGGCGGCCCGCGAGCAACGGGAGCTAGAACGCCGTGAGCAACTGTATCGCGGGGACCGGCCCCGGCCCGCCGTGGCCGGGCGTACCGTGATCCTGGTGGACGACGGCATCGCCACCGGATCGACCATGCGTGCCGCCATCGCGGCCCTGCGTAGACAGCAACCGAGCCGACTGGTGGTCGCGGTGCCGGTGGCCCCGGAGGACACCCTGAGAATTCTCGCCACCGAGGCGGACGAGGTGGTGTGTCTGGCCACGCCCGTTCCGTTCCGCGCCATCGGACAGTGGTACCGGCACTTCGAGCAAGTCGACGACGACACCGTGCGGCGCCTGCTGGCCCACGCCGGATGACGAGGTGATTCATGGCCGACGGCACCAGCACCGTGACCATCCACGCCGACGACGTCGAGCTGCCCGGTGACCTGACGCTGCCGGCCGGCGCCACTGCCCTGGTGGTGTTCGCCCACGGCAGCGGCAGCAGCCGCAAGAGCCCGCGTAATCGATTCGTCGCCGAGACGCTGCAGCAGGGCGGGCTCGGCACGCTGCTGTTCGACCTGCTGACGCCGTCCGAGCACGAGCGGGACCAGGCGGACCGGGCGTTGCGGTTCGACATCCCGCTGCTCGCGCGGCGTCTCACCGCGACCGTGGACTGGCTCGCCGGGGAAGCGCGCACCGCCGAGCTGACCCTGGGCCTGTTCGGCGCCAGCACGGGCGCCGCCGCGGCGCTGATCGCGGCGGCGCAG
>JBMCWS010000044.1:0-20711 GCA_048621375.1 Pseudomonadota bacterium
GCTGCAGGCCATGGGGGTGCCGTGTCGGGACGCGGAGGCCGTGCGCGCCTCCCTGGACGCCTGGGCCGCGAGCTATCGCCAGCGCCTGCTCGACCCCGTTCGGGTGCATACCGCCGGGACGCCGCTCGGGATTCCGGTCAACGGCGCGGCCGGTGAGACCGTGCACTGGCGGCTTGCGACCGAGGACGCGACCGCCCATGAAGGGACGGTCGCGGTGAAGTCGCTGCCGGCCATGGACCCGGAAGGGGAGGGGCATCGTGCCGGCTGGCGCTGGCTGAACCTCGACCTCGAGTTGCCCGCCGGTTACCACACGCTGCACGTGACCCTGGGCGCGCGCCGCGCGGCCATGCCTCTGGTGGTCACCCCCGGGTGCTGCTACCTGCCGGCGGCGCTGGAGGCGGATGCCCGCTGGTGGGGTCTCGGGGTGCAGCTCTACGGTGTGCGCCGGGCCCGGGACTTCGGGCTGGGCGACTATTCGGCGCTGGGGCCGCTGTTGCGGCTGTGTGCCCGCCAGGGCGGGGCGTTCGTGGGGGTGAGCCCGTTGCACGCCATGTTTCCGGAGCATCCGGAGCACGCCAGCCCGTATTCGCCGTCTAGCCGCTTGTTTCTCAATGTCCTGTTCATCGATGTGGAGCGGGTGCCCGAGGTGGCCGACAGCCCGGTGGTGCGCGCGCGCCTCGGCAGCGCGGAGATCCGCGACCGGCTGACGGCGGTGCGCCGCGAGGAACTGGTGAACTACGCCGCCGCGGCCGAGCTCAAGCTGTCGCTGCTGCGGGAGGCTTTTGCCGAGTCCCGTGCCCGTGGTGGCGACGAGCGTCAGCGGGCGTTCCGGCAATTCTGCGAGGCCCGGGGCGATCCGCTTCTGCGCCATGCTCTGTTCGAGGCGCTGCAGGGGTATTTCCACGAGCAGGACCCCACGGTACGGGGCTGGGAAGACTGGCCGCGGGTGTATCAGGATCCCGCATCCGCGGCCGTCGCGCGTTTCGCCGAGGACGAGGCGGAGCGGGTGGATTTCCACCGCTGGCTGCAGTGGCTGGCGGACGAGCAGCTCGCCGCAGCGACCGCCGATGCGGCCGCCGAGGAGACGGAGGTGGGCCTGTATCTCGACGTCGCCGTGAGCGTCGACCCGAACGGCGCCGAGGCCTGGGCGAACCAGCATCTCTACGCACTGGACGCCAGCGTGGGCGCCCCCGGGGACGTACACAATCCCATGGGGCAGGACTGGGGGCTGCCGCCCATGAATCCCCGGGCGCTCGAGGATTCCGGCTATGCCCTGTTCATCGATACCCTGCGGCGCAACATGGCCCACGCCGGCGCCATTCGCATCGATCACGTGATGGCGTTGATGCGCCTGTTCTGGATACCCCGCGGCGCCACCCCGGACGCCGGCGCCTACGTGCACTATCCGCTCCGCGACCTGCTCGGGATCGTCGCCCTGGAGAGCCAGCGCAACCGTTGCATCGTGGTGGGCGAGGATCTCGGCACGGTTCCCGAGGCCCTCGCCGACGTGCTCCCGGAGCTGCGGATCCTCTCGTACCGGCTGTTGTACTTCGAGCAGCGCGGCGACCGCCGGTTCGCGGCACCCGGGGCGTATCCGCGACGCGCGCTGGTGTCGGTGAGCACCCACGATCTGCCCACCCTGAGCGGCTGGTGGGGCCACCGCGACCTCGAGTGGCGGGAGGCGCTGGATCTGTTCCCCGACCAGGAGAGCCTGCGCCGGGCGCGCGCCGACCGCGATCAGGACCGCGACGGGCTGCTGGCGGCGCTCGCAGACGCGGATCTCGAGGTTCCCGCCGCGCCGTCGGCCACCGCCCTCGGCGTCGCCGTGCACCGGTATCTGGCGCGGACCCCGGCCATGCTGCAGCTCGTTCAGCTCGAGGATGCGCTGGCGCTGGAAGAGCAGGCGAACCTGCCGGGGGTCGTGGAGGGCCACCCCAACTGGCGCCGGCGCATGCCGGTGACGGTGGAGGAGCTACCCGCCACCGAGCGGTTCACCCGCATCCTCCGGGCGGTGGCGGACGAGCGCCAGGCGGCGCCGGGCGGCGCGGCGCCGCGGCCGCGGGCCACCTACCGGCTGCAACTCAACCGCGATTTCACCTTCGCGGATGCCCGGGCGCTGGTGGATTACCTCCACGGGCTCGGAATCAGCCACGTCTACGCGTCCCCGTACCTGGCCTCCCGCAGTGGCAGTCCCCACGGCTACGACGTCGTCGATCACGGCGCCATCGATCCGGAGATCGGCACGCCCGAGGAGCTCGCCACCTGGGCGCGCGCCCTCGGCGAGCGGGGGATGAGCCAGGTGCTCGACATCGTCCCCAACCACATGGGCGTCATGGGTGACGACAACGCCTGGTGGCTGGACGTGCTGGAGCACGGTCAGGCGGCCGTCCACGGTGACTATTTCGACATCGACTGGGAGCCGCCGGACCCCGGCCTGGCGGGGCGTATCCTGGTGCCGGTGCTGGGGGATTTCTACGGGCAGGTCCTGGGCCGCGGGGAGTTGGCGCTGGTCTTCGATCCTGACTCCGGCAGCCTCGGGGTGCGCTACCACGAGCACCTGTTTCCCATCGACCCGGCCCGGTATCCGCGCGTACTAGACGCCGCGCGGCGCCGCGAGGGCGGGGTGTGCAACTGGAGCGAGCGCTCGCGCATGCAACTCGCCAGCGTGAGCGCCGCGTTCGCGAAGCTCCCCGGGCGTGGCGAGCGAGATCCCGCGGCCGTGGCGGAACGCTACCGTGACAGCGCGGTCCTGCGCGGCAACCTCCGCGAGCTGTACCACGACGATGCGGCGGTGGCCGAGTGCCTCGACGCCAGCGTGGCGGCGTTCAACGACGACCGCGGGGCGCTGCACGCGCTGATGGAGGAACAGGCCTGGCGGCTGGCGCACTGGCGCACGGCCAGCGACGAGATCAACTACCGCCGATTCTTCGACATCAACAACCTCGCCGGGCTGCGGGTGGAACGCGACGAGGTGTTCGAGGCCGTGCACCGGCGCATCCTCGCGCTGGTGGCGGACGGCACCGTCACCGGACTCAGGGTGGATCACCCGGACGGTCTGTACGATCCGGCAGGCTATTTCCGGCGGCTGGCAAGCCGCTGCGCCGAAGTGCGTCCGGCGGCTGCGCCGGTGACCTATCTGCTGGCGGAGAAGATCCTGGCCGTGGACGAGGCGTTGCCCGAGGACTGGAGTCTCTCCGGGACCACCGGCTACGAGTTCGCCAGCCTGGTCAACGGGGTGTTCGTCGATCCCCACGGCCGCGACGGCCTGGACCGCGCCTACACACGCTTCGTGGGCGAGACGGTGCCGTTCGGCGAGCTGGCCTACCGCTGCAAGCGCCTGGTGACCCAGCGGCTGCTGGCCGCCGAGCTGCGGGTGCTCGGCAACCGGCTGCACCGCCTGGCGCAGGCGGACATCCACACCCGGGACTACACGCTCAACCACCTGAGCGAGGCGTTGCGGGAGGTGGTGGCCTGCTTTCCAGTCTACCGGACCTACATTCGCACCACGCCGGTGAGCGAGCCCGATCGCGAGCACGTGGAGCGGGCGGTGAGGCGGGCCCGCGGCCGCAGCGACGCCGTGGACGTCACCGTGTTCGATTTCATCCGCGACGTGCTGCTGCAGCGGCGCCCCGGCGGCCCGGAATATCGCCGTGCCATGCTCGCCTTCACCATGAAGTTCCAGCAGTACACGGCCCCGGTGACGGCCAAGGGCATCGAGGACACGGCGCTCTACCGCGACGCCCGGTTGCTCTCCCTGAACGACGTCGGCGACGATCCCGGCCGCTTCGGGGTGCCGGTGAGCGAGTTTCACCGCGGCAACGCCGAGCGCCTCGCCTCGTGGCCGCGCAGTATGCTCGCCACCAGCTCCCACGACAGCAAGCGCGGCGAGGACGTGCGCGCGCGCCTCGACGTGCTGTCGGAACTGCCCCGGGAATGGCGCGAGCGGGTGGAGCGGTGGCGGCGCAGCAACCTGCACCTGGTGCGCGATCTGGAAGGCGGCCCGGCGCCGGGGCCGAACGACGAGTATTTCCTCTACCAGACCCTGCTGGGGGCCTGGCCCCTCGAGGCGCTCGACGACGCCGGGCGGGCGGCGTTCGGTGAGCGCATCGAGCAGTACATGACCAAGGCTGTGCGCGAGGCCCGGCGGCGCAGCTCGTGGCACGCCCCGGACGACGCCTACGAGGCGGCCGTGACGGCGTTCGTCGCCGGTGTCACCGACCCGCGGCGCAGTCCCGAGTTTCTCGCCGACTTTCTCGACTTCAAGAATCGCCTGGCCCCCATCGGTCTGCTGAACGCCCTGTCCCGGACGTTGTTGAAACTGGCGTCGCCGGGCGTGCCCGACATCTACCGGGGCAGCGAGCTGTGGAACTTCGATCTGGTGGACCCGGACAACCGCCGGCCGGTGGACTACCGGCTCCGCCGGCGACTGCTGGACCGCCTGGGGCCGCCGGGCAGCACCGTGCCCCCGGAGGAACTGCTCGATGAGCTGGCCTCGGGGCTGCCCAAGCTCTATCTCATCCGTCAGCTCCTCGACCTGCGCGGCCGGTACCCGACGCTGTTCGAGCGTGGCGGCTATCTGCCGGTTCGCGCCCGGGGCCGGCACGGGGGCCGGTTGTGCAGCTTCGTCCGCCACGACCGCCGCGCCGTGTTGCTGGTGGTGGCGCCGCGCCTGGTCGCGCCGCTGTGCGGCGAGGCCGGGGCGCCGCCCCTGGGGGCGCGCTGGCAGGACACGGCGCTCGAGCTCCCCGAGCCGGTCCTGCGCGCGGCGCGTGGCTTCCGCGACGTGCTGACGGGAGAGACACACCACCTCGACGAGCCCATGCCGCTACGAACCCTGCTCGGCCGCTTTCCGCTGGCGGCGCTGCTGGCGGAGCCGGGAGGTGAGGCATGAGCCGGCTGACCGAGCTCGACGCCTACCTGTTCGGCGAGGGCACCCACACGCGCCTGTATCAGTTGCTCGGCGCCCACCTCGACGACGGCGGCGCGCACTTCGCCGTCTGGGCGCCGAACGCGCGCGAGGTGAGCGTCATGGGGGATTTCGACGGCTGGGACTGCGACGCGCACCCGCTGGACGTGGACAATTCGGGGGTCTGGCAGGGGTACGTGCCGGGGGCGGCCCGCGGCCAGCGCTACAAGTATCACGTGCGCTCCAATTGGGGCAATTACCGGATCGACAAGAGCGACCCCTTCGCGGTGTATTGCCAGGAGCCGCCGGACACCGCGTCGGTGCTCTGGGATCTCGACTACCGCTGGCAGGACAACGAATGGATGGCCAAGCGCCGGCGACACAATGGTCTCGCTTGTCCGCAGTCGGTCTACGAGATGCATCTGGGCTCCTGGCGGCGGGTGCCGGAGGAAGGCGGGCGTTCGCTCAGCTACCGCGAGCTGGCCGAGACGCTGCCGCGATACCTTCAGGACATGGGCTACACCCACGTGGAGCTGATGCCGGTGATGGAGCATCCCTTCTTCGGCTCCTGGGGTTATCAGATCACGGGCTACTACGCGCCCACGGCGCGCCTCGGCACACCCCAGGATTTCATGTACCTGGTGGACCGCCTGCACCAGGCCGACATCGCCGTCTGGCTCGACTGGGTGCCGTCGCACTTTCCCGGGGATGCGCACGGGCTCGTCTATTTCGACGGCACCCACCTCTACGAGCACGCCGATCCGCGCCAGGGATTCCACCCGGACTGGCAGAGCTACATCTTCAATTTCGGGCGCGGGGAGGTTCGGGCCTTCCTGATCAGCAACGCCATCTACTGGCTCGACCGCTTTCACATCGACGGCCTGCGGGTAGACGCGGTGGCCTCCATGCTCTACCTCGACTACGGCCGCGAAGGCGGCGACTGGGTGCCGAACCGTCACGGCGGACGCGAGAATCTGGAAGCCATCGACTTTCTCAAATCGCTCAACGTGGCCGCCTACGGCTTCGACGACTCGATCCAGGTGATCGCCGAGGAGTCCACTGCGTGGCCCAGGGTGAGCCGCCCGACCTGGGACGACGGCCTGGGGTTCGGGATGAAGTGGAACATGGGGTGGATGCACGACACGCTGCGCTACCTGAGTCAGGACCCGGTGCACCGCGGCTACCACCACGACACCATCACCTTCAGCCTGGTCTACGCCTTCCACGAGAATTTCGTTCTGCCCCTGTCCCACGACGAAGTGGTCTACGGCAAAGGCGCGCTGGTGAACAAGATGCCGGGCGACCACTGGCAGCGGCTCGCCAATCTGCGCCTGTTGCTCGGTTACATGTACGGACATCCGGGGAAGAAGCTGCTGTTCATGGGCGCCGAGCTCGCTCAGGACACCGAGTGGAACCACGACGGCAGCGTGGCGTGGCACCTCCTCGAGCAGCCGGAGCACCGGGGCGTGCAGCGCTGGATGCGCGACCTGAACGCCCTCTACCGGCGCACCGCGGCGCTGCACACCCTGGACTTCGACCCCGACGGATTCCGCTGGGTGGTGGCGGACGACCGCCACAACAGCGTGCTGGCGTTCCTGCGCCGCGGCCGGGGCCCGGAAGAGCAGATTCTGGTGGTCTGCAACTTCACCCCCGTGCCGCGGGAGAACTACCGGGTGGGCGTGCCCCGCGGCGGGCGCTGGCGGACCGCGCTGAACAGCGACGACGGCGAGTACGGCGGTAGCGGCTATCCGGCCCCGGCAGAACATCGGGCCTCGTCGCTTTCCGCTCACGGGTACTATCACGCGCTCAACCTGACCCTGCCGCCGTTGGGCGTTCTGTTTCTCGTGCAAGACACCGGCGCGAGACCATGACGCGGCCGGAGCCGTCGGCAATGCAGCAGGAGAGTCTGCTCCGGGTGGTGATCGAGCACGTGTGCCCGGAGATCGATGCGGGAAGGTACGCCATCAAGCGCACCGTGGGGGAGTCGGTGTGGGTGGAGGCGGATCTGTTCGCCGACGGCCACGAAGTGGTCGCCGGCGACGTTGTGTACCGCCGCCGCGGCAGTGGAGCGTGGCTGCGCTCGGAGATGACCCAGCTCGGCAACGACCGGTTCGGCGGCCGCTTCCCGGTGCCGGAGCTGGGCGAGTACGAGTACACGGTGGAGGCCTGGGTCGACGGGTTCGAGACCTGGCGGCTGGATCTGGCCAAGCGCCGCGCCGCCGATCAGGATGTGACCGTCGATCTGGAGATCGGCGCCAGGATCCTCGACGCCGCGGCCGCGCGCGCGCCGGGCTACGCTGGGCGCCTGGCGGCCTGGGCGGCGAATCTGCGGGCCGAGGCGGCGGGGCACCCGTTCGAGGCGGTGGTGGACGACCCGGCGCTGGCGGCGGTGATGCGGGCGGCGCCGCCGCCGGGCACGGTGCGGCGGCATCCGCGGATTCTCGATGTGGTGGTGGAGCGGGAGCTGGCCCGGTTCAGCAGCTGGTACGAGTTCTTTCCGCGCTCGTGCGGCCCGCCCGGAGCTCACGGCACGCTGGCGGATGCCACCGAGCGGCTGGACTACGTGGCCGGTCTCGGCTTCAACGTGGTGTACCTGCCCCCGATCCACCCCGTGGGCCGGGTCAACCGCAAAGGGCCCAACAACGATCCCGACGGCGGCCACCTCGGGCCCGGCAGCCCGTGGGCCATCGGCTCCGCCGACGGTGGCCACCGCAGCATCGAGCCGGCGCTGGGGACCCTGGAGGACTTTCACGCCTTCGTCCGCCGCGCCGCCGAGCTGGGGCTGGAGGTGGCGCTCGACATCGCCTTCCAATGCGCCCCCGATCATCCGGAGGTGGCCCGCCACCCGGACTGGTTCCGCACGCGCCCGGACGGCACCATCCAGTATGCGGAGAACCCGCCCAAGCGCTACCAGGACATCTATCCCTTCGATTTCGAGTCTCCCGGCCATCCGGCGCTGTGGGAAGCGCTCCACGACGTGGTGGTGTACTGGGTCGAGCAGGGCGTGCGGGTGTTCCGGGTGGACAACCCCCATACCAAGCCGTTCCGCTTCTGGGAGTGGCTGATCGGGCGCATCAAACGCCGGCATCCCGACACGGTCTTTCTCTCCGAGGCCTTCACCCGCCCGAAGGTGATGCACCACCTGGCGAAGCTGGGCTTCAGTCAGTCGTACACCTATTTCACCTGGCGCAACGGCAAGCACGAATTGATCGAGTATTTCACCGAGCTCACCCGGGAGCCGGAGCGGGAGTACTTCCGGCCGAACGTCTGGCCCAACACCCCGGACATTCTCCACGAGTACCTGCAGGAGGGCGGACGGCCGGCTTTCGTGATCCGTGCCCTGCTCGCCACCACATTGAGCGCGAGCTATGGCATCTACGGCCCGGCTTTCGAGCTGCACGAGAACCGACCGTTGCGTCCGGGCAGCGAGGAATACCTGGACTCAGAGAAATACCAGCTTCGCCACTGGGAGCTCGACCGTGAGGACAGCCTCGCCGGCCTGGTGGCCACCTTGAACCGCATCCGCAATGCCCATGCGGCCCTGCAGGCGGACTGGAGCCTCGAGTTCCACCGCATCGACAACGACCGCATCCTCGCCTACAGCAAGTGCCACGGCGACCAGGTGCTGCTGATGGTGGTGTCGCTCGATTTCCGGCACGCCCAGTCGGGCTGGGTGCACCTGCCGCTGGCCCGGCTCGGCTTGCCGGAGGATGCGCCCTTCGTGGCCCACGACCTGCTGACCGATGCGCGATATCAATGGCAGGGGGCGGACAACTTCGTGATGCTCGACCCGGGGAATCAGCCGGGTCACGTGCTGCGGCTGGTGGACGTGCACCGTACCGGCTACGCGTTTCCGAGCTTTCTGTAACGCCGCGGGCGAGGAGGGCCAGCATGCTGCAGGACGATCCGCTGTGGTACAAGGACGCCGTCATCTACCAGATGCACGTCAAGGCGTTCTTCGACGGCGACGACAGCGGCGCGGGGGACTTTCGCGGCGCCATCGAGAAGCTCGACTACCTGCAGTCGCTGGGGGTCACCACCCTGTGGCTGCTGCCGTTCTACCCGTCGCCCCTGCGCGACGACGGCTACGACATTTCCGACTACTGGGACGTGCACCCGCACTACGGCACCATGGACGACTTCCGGGCGTTCGTGGAACAGGCGCACGCACGGGGGCTGCGGGTCATCACCGAGCTGGTGATCAACCACACCTCCGACCAGCATCCCTGGTTCCAGGCCGCGCGCCGGGCGCCGCCCGGGTCGCCGGAGCGCGAGTTCTATGTCTGGAGCGACTCCGATCAGAAGTTTCCTGAGACCCGGATCATCTTCACCGACGCGGAGCAGTCGAACTGGGCCTGGGACCCGGTGGCCGGCGCCTACTACTGGCACCGCTTCTTCTCGCACCAGCCGGATCTCAACCACAACAATCCCGCGGTGGTGGATGCGGTGATCGAGGTGATGCAGTTCTGGTTCGACACCGGCGTGGACGGCATGCGCCTCGACGCCATCCCCTATCTCTGTGTGCGCGAGGGCACCAGCAACGAGAACCTACCCGAGACCCATGGGGTGCTCAAGCGCATGCGCGCGGCGCTGGACGAGCGCTATCGCAACCGCTGTTTCCTCGCCGAGGCCAACCAATGGCCGGAAGACGTGCGCGACTACTTCGGTGACGGCGACGAGTGCCACATGGCTTACCACTTCCCGCTGATGCCGCGCATGTTCATGGCCATCGCCCAGGAAGACCGGCACCCGGTGGTGGAGATCATGGCACAGACGCCGGCCATCCCGGAAAACTGCCAGTGGGCGATCTTTCTGCGCAACCATGACGAGCTCACCCTGGAGATGGTCACGGACCGGGAGCGGGACTATATGTATCGCACCTACGCCACCCACCCGCGCATGAAGCTGAACGTGGGCATCCGCCGCCGCCTGGCGCCGCTGCTCGACAACAGCCGCGACAAGATCGAGCTGATGAACGCGTTGCTGATGTCGTTTCCCGGCACCCCGATCCTCTACTACGGCGACGAGCTGGGCATGGGCGACAACATCTATCTGGGTGATCGCAACAGCGTGCGCACGCCCATGCAGTGGAATCCCGACCGCAACGGCGGCTTCTCGCGCTGCGATCCGGCCCAGCTCTATCTGCCGCTGGTGATGGACTCCGTGTACGGCTATCAGGCCATCAACGTGGAAGCCCAGGACAAGAGCCCGGACTCCCTGCTCAACTGGATGCGGCGGCTGATCAACGTGCGTAACGCCCACCGGGCCCTGGGGCGGGGCGGGGTGGAGTTCCTGCACCCCAGCAACCGCAAGATTCTCGCCTACGTGCGCCGCTGGCAGGACGACACCCTGCTGTGCGTGGCCAACCTCTCCCGGCATCCGCAGCCGGTGGCGCTGGATCTGTCCGGCTATGCGGGCCAGGTGCCGCTGGAGCTCACGGCGCGTACCCCGTTCCCGCGGATCGACGAGTATCCGTACCGGCTGTCGCTGGCCGGCTACGGCTTCTTCTGGTTCCAGCTTCTGCACGACGTTCCGGACCTCGCCGGCAGCGCTGGCGAGCACGGCCGCAGCAGCGAGCCGGCGCCGGTCCTGGTGTGGTTCGCGGGCTGGTACAGCCTGGATCCGGAGCGGGTGCCGCCCGCCCGGCGCGAGCTGTCGGAGCGGGTCCGCGCTCAGTTCGTGGGCAGGGGGCTGAAACGCTGGCTGCCCAAGCAGCGCTGGTTCGCGGCCAAGGATCATGCCCCCGACGAGGTGACGTTCTCGGCCGCGTTCGCCCAGGCACCGGCGGATGCGCCCTGGCTGTGGGGCACGGTCTCGGTTCCGGGCCCCGACGGTCCCGTGGACTATCAGCTTCCCCTGGCGGTGGCCTGGGAGGGCGATCACGAGGCATCGCTGGAATCACTGGAGCGTTACCAGGTGGCCGCCGTGCGCCGTCACGCGCACATGGGGGCGCTGCTCGACGCCGCCGCGACGCCCGCATTCGTGCGGGACCTGCTGCGGGGGATCGCCGAGGGCCGCGACGAGGAGCTGGGCGACGGCTGCATCCGCTATCGGGCGCGGCCGCCGCTGGACCGGCATCGCGGAGACATCGACGACGCGCCGGTGGAGCTGCCGGGCGAGGTGGGCAGCAACACCACGGTGCGTATCGGTGACTGGGGATTTCTGAAGCTCTACCGCCAGCTCACCGCGGGGGCGACCCTGGAGGTGGAGATCGGCACGTTCCTCAGCGAGCAGGCCCACTTTCCTCACGTGGTGCCGATTCTCGGCCACGTGGTGCTCGAGCGCGGGGGCGGCGAGCCGGTGCCCCTGGCGGTGCTGCAGGAGTTCGTGGCCACCCAGGGCAGCGCCTGGGATCTGGTGGTGAACAGCTTCCGCCGCTACCTGGAGCGGGCGCGCTCCGAGCCGGTGGCGCTGCTCGACGAGGAAAGCGACTACCTCGCGCAGATGGTGGCCCTGCTGGGCCGGCGCACGGCCGAGCTGCACCTGGCGTTCGCCGTGGAAACCGGGGACCCGGACTTTGACCCGGAGCCGGTGAGCGACGGCGAGATCTCCGGCTGGGTCCAGGGCGTCGCGCGGGAGGCGGACGAGACGTTCGAGCTGCTCGCCGGGCACCTGACCCAGCTCGAAGGCTACGAGCGGCGGCTGGCCGACGACCTGCTGGCGGCGCGGGAGCGGATCGTCCGGCGCATCCGCGGCGTTCGCATCGAAGCGGGCGATCTGCGCAAGACCCGCTATCACGGCGACTACCACCTCGGGCAGGTTCTGGTGGAGGAGGAGGATTACGTCATCATCGATTTCGAGGGCGAGCCGGCCCGTTCGCTCGAAGCGCGCCGCCGCAAGCATACGCCGCTGCGCGACGTCGCCGGGGCGTTGCGGTCGTTCGATTACGCCGCATTCGACGCCGGTTCCGGGGCACTGGAATCCACCGGGCTGAGCCCGCTGGATCTGACGTTGCTGCTGGGACATTTGCGCGACACCGCCGGGTCGACCTTTCTGGCCGCCTACTGGGACACGGTGCGTCCGCGAATGGCGCGCGGCGCCCCGGATCAGCTTCTCGAGCTGCTGGTATGGGAGAAAGCGCTCTACGAGCTTCGCTACGAGATCCGCAGCCGACCGTTCTTCGCCCGCATTCCCCTGCACGGCCTGGCGCGCTACTTCCTCCACACGCCGTCGCCGGTGTGAGCGCGCCGCGTCGGGGCATGCAATTTGCTCGGCCAGGGCAGACGTACGGCCAGGAGAAGTATCGTGAAAGCGCTGGTATGGCACGGCCCACGGGATGTGCGCGTGGACACCGTCCCCGACCCCGGCATCCGCCACGGCACCGACGCCATCATCCGGGTCACCAGCACCGCCATCTGTGGCTCCGACCTTCACCTCTACGAGGTGCTCGGGCCCTTTCTCGAGCCGGGCGACATACTCGGGCACGAGCCCATGGGTGTGGTGGAGGAAGTGGGGGCGGAGGTCACGGGGCTCAGCCGCGGCAACCGCGTGGTCATCCCTTTCAACATCAGCTGCGGCCATTGCTACATGTGCGATCAAGGCTTGTACTCGCAATGCGAGACGACCCAGGTCCACGAGTTCGGCTGCGGGGCGTCGCTGTTCGGTTACACCAAACTGTACGGCCAGGTCCCCGGTGGTCAGGCGGAGTACCTGCGGGTGCCCCAGGCCCAGTTCGGCCCCATCAAGGTGCCCGACGGGCCGCCGGAGGAGCGCTTCCTCTATCTCTCGGACGTGCTGCCCACGTCGTGGCAGGCAGTGGCGTACGCGGACATTCCCGAGGGCGGCAGCGTCACCGTGTTCGGGCTCGGGCCCATCGGCCAGATGTCGGCACGCATCGCCCGCCAGCGCGGCGCCCGGGTCATCGCCGTGGAGCCGGTGGCGGAACGCGCGGCCATGGCGAAGCGGCATGGCGTCGAGGTGCTCGACCCCGGTGAGCACGAGCGGGTGGGCGACGCCATTCGCGAGCTCACCGACGGCCGCGGCACGGATGCGGTGATCGACGCGGTGGGGATGGAAGCGCACGGGGCGCCGGTGGCGGGATTCGCCCAGAAGCTGGCGGCGTTGCTGCCGGACGCCGTGGGTCAGGCCGTGGTGGAGAAGGCCGGGGTGGATCGCCTGACCGTGCTGCTCAACGCCATCGATGTGGTTCGCCGCGGTGGCACGCTCTCCATTTCCGGCGTCTACGGCGGCACGGCCGATCCGCTGCCGCTCATGCAGCTGTTCGACAAACAGATCCAGATCCGCATGGGGCAGGCGAACGTGAAGCGCTGGATCGACGATCTGATGCCCTATCTCCAGGGCGACGGCGACCCCCTGGGGGTGGAGGACCTGGCCACCCACCGCTTGCCGCTGGAGGACGCGCCCCACGGCTACGAGATCTTCCAGAAAAAACAGGACGGCGCCATCAAGGTCGTGCTCGCGCCGTAACCCGCCCGCTCAGCGGCCCAGCCGGGGCCGGAGCTCGTTCTCCCAGAAGCGGATGAATCGTCCGGTATTTGGCACAGCACGTGCAACGGCCCGTTCAGCACTGATACGGCAACGGACATGGCCATAGCGACCACGCATGACCCAGCGTTCGCACGACGGGGGGAAACGTTGAGCGGGGCGGCAATGACCGCAGCACAGGTGATCGAGCCGGGACGCGTGGTGCTGGTTCGGGTGCCGCGGCCGGACCCCGGCGCGGGTCAGGTCCGGGTGGCGCTCGAGGGCTCCGGAGTATGCGCCTCCAACCTTCCGGTCTGGGGCGGCCGCCCCTGGTTTCGATATCCCCTGCCACCGGGCGCGCTCGGTCACGAAGGCTGGGGCACGGTCGAGGCCGTGGGCGCCGGGGCGGACCCGGCGTGGATCGGCCGCCGGGTCGCGGCCGCATCCGAGCACGCCTATGCGGAGTTCGACGTGGTCGCGGAGGAAAGCCTGGTGCCGTTGCCGAATGGGTCGCCCGACGTTGCGCCCGTGGAGCCGTTCGGTTGCCTGTTCAACATCCTGGATCGCTGCGCCCCCGAACGCGGGTCGTGGCTGGCCGTGGTGGGGCTCGGGTTCATCGGGCTCGGTATCGTCCACCTCGCGGTCGAGGCGGGGGCGCGGGTCATCGCGGTCTCGTCGCGCCCCGAGGCGCTGGCGCGTGCCCGGGAGGCGGGTGCCGAGGCAGCGCTGGCCGCCGACCTGCGTGCGGACGCGTCGAACCGGGAAGGGGTTGCCGTGGACATCGCCGAACTGACGGCCGGGCAGGGCTGCGCCCGGGTGGTCGAGTGCACCGGGCATCAGGGGCCCCTGGATCTGGCTGGCGATCTCGTCTGCGCGGGCGGGCGCCTGGTGATCGCCGGCTACCATCAGGACGGCCCCCGCCGGGTCGACCTGCAGCAGTGGAACTGGAAGGGCATCGACGTGATCAACGCCCACGAGCGCAGCCGCGCACGAATCCGGCGGGGCATGCAGCGGGCGGCGCGGGCGCTGGCGCGCCGTCACGAGTGGGCGAACGCCCTCGTCACCCACCGATTCGCGCTCGGCGACCTGGCGAGCGCGCTGGATCGCACGGCACAGCGGCCGCCCGGATTCGTCAAAGGCGCCGTGCTGACTGGGGAGGTGCGCTCGTGACCGGGCCGGCGCCGGTTCGGCTGGCCGTGGTGGGTTGCGGGTGGATCGCCGGCCTGCGTCTCGCGCAGTTGAATGCGCGCGACGACGCCGGCGAGCTCGCGGAGGTGGTCGCGCTGGTGGACCCGTCCGCCGAGGCGTGCGAAGCGATGCGTGGGCAGGCGCCGCGCGCCCGGGTGGTGGACGATCTGTCACGACTCGACCCGGACTGGATCGACGGCGTGATGGTCTCGACACCGAGCGCCATGCACGCCGCGCAGGCGGTGACGCTCCTGTGCCGCGGTCTGCCGGTGTTCGTGCAGAAGCCTCTGGGCATCAGCGGCGACGAGGTGGCCGGCGTGCTCTCGGTAGCCGCCGAGCAGGATCTCCCGGTGGCGACGGATTTCTGTTACCGGCGGCTGTGCAGCGTTCAGGCACTGCGCCATCAGCTCGACCTCGGCACCATCGGCGCGCCTTATCACCTGGAAGCCTGCTTTCACAACGCCTACCGGCCCGACGCCGGTTGGTCCGAGGATCGCAGCCTCGCCGGTGGCGGCGCGCTCATGGACCTCGGCATTCATCTCATCGATCTGGTGGGCTACGTCATGGACGCGGGCGTGTCGTTGCGCGAGGCGGATCTGCGGATTCGCGGGCGGCCGTGGACGGGAGACGGGGTGGAGGATTTCGCCCGCCTCGATCTGCTGCTCGACGACGAGGTGCCGGCGCGAATCGTCGTCTCCTGGGATGCCTCGGTGGGCCAACAGGCGCGCATAGCGCTCACGGTGCACGGCGATCAGGGGACCCTGGAGCTGGGCAACCGCGATGGCTCGTTTTTCGATTTCGGTCTGCGGCGCCACTTCGGGACCTGGACGGACGAGCTCGCGCGGGACGACGGCGACCGCTGGCAGGTGGGGGCGCTGGTTCGCTGGCTGCGGCGCCTCGAGGCGGGCGCCGGTTACGAGGATCCGGTGGAGGCTCGACGCGCGGCCGCCCTGGTGGATGCCGCGTATGCCGCCGCGGCGCCGGCCGCCGCGCGGCGGCCGAAGCGTTCCGCGTCGGTATCGGTCATCCATCCCCCGGAACGGGAGCATCTGTCATGAATGTGCTGTTGACGGGCGCCGCGGGATTCGTCGGCAGCCATCTGTGCGACCGGTTGATCGAGGCCGGTTATCGCGTCACCGCCGTGGATAATCTGATCACCGGGCGGCTCGATAACATCGAGCATCTGCTCGGCGAGGCGCGCTTCACCTTCGTTCTCGGCGATGCCTGCGACGTGGCGCTGCCGGGCGAGCGCTGGGACGCGATCCTGCACTTCGCGAGCCCGGCATCGCCGCCGAAGTATCAGGCGTATCCGCTTCAGACCCTGCGCATCAACAGCATGGGCACGCACCGCCTGCTGGACCTGGCGTGTGCCAGCGAGGCGCGCTTCGTGCTGGCCAGCACCAGCGAAGTGTACGGGGACGCCGAAGTGCATCCGCAGCAGGAGTCCTACTGGGGGAACGTCAATCCCATCGGGCCGCGCAGCGTCTACGACGAGGCCAAACGTTACGCGGAGTGCCTGGTCAGCGCCTATCACCGGCGGCTGGGGCTGCGCAGCTGCATCGTGCGCATCTTCAATACGTACGGGCCGCGCATGGACCCCATGGACGGGCGGGTGGTGAGCAACTTCGTCACCCGCGCTCTCGCCGGGCGGCCGCTGCACGTGTACGGCGAGGGCCGACAGACCCGGAGCTTTCAGTACGTCGACGATCTGGTGGACGGCGTGTTGCGCTGCATGCACGAGGCCCATCACGGCCCCATAAATCTCGGCAATCCCCACGAGGTGAGCGTGCTCGCCCTCGCGAACCTGGTCATCGAGCTCACCCGCAGCGACTCGGTCATCGAGCACTGGCCCTGCCCCGAGGACGATCCGGTGCGGCGGCGTCCGGACATTTCCCGCGCCCGCCGCGAGCTCGGCTGGGCGCCCGCCGTGGGGCTTCGCGACGGCCTTCGTCACACCGTGCGCTATTTCGCCGGACAGGGCGGCTGGCAGCGCCCGGCCCGGAAGATCGTCGACGTCCCCGTGGACGTGGTGGCCAACGGCGGCCGCTCGCGGCGGGAATCGCCGTCGCCACCGGTGCAGAGACGATCGCTGTGAAACGGGTGTTGATCACGGGCGGGGCCGGCTTCATCGGGTCTCACGTGAGCGAGCGGCTGCTGCGCGACGGATGGCAGGTGCGGATACTCGATTGCCTGGAGCCCCAGGTGCACGGCGGCGGGGAGTCGGCGCTGCCGCCGCAGGTGCGCGACGAAGTCGAGATGCGCCGGGCGGATCTGCGCGACCGCCAGCAGGTGGAGGCGGCGGTTCAGGGCGTGGACGCCGTGGTGCACCTCGCTGCCGCCGTGGGTGTGGGACAGAGCATGTATGAGATCTGCCGTTACACCTCCATGAACGCCGGAGCCACGGCCGTGCTCGCCGAGGCGCTCATGGCGCACCCGGTGGAGCGTCTGGTGGTGGCCTCGAGCATGAGCATCTACGGCGAGGGCAGCTACGCGGATGTCGGCGGCCGGCGCCACGACCGGGTGCGCCGCTCCATCGCCGCGTTGAAGGCCCACGACTGGGACCCCACCGCCGGCGGCGAGCCGCTGACGCCGGTGCCCACCGGCGAGGACAAGCCCCCGGACCTGTGCTCGATCTACGCGCTCACCAAGTTCGATCAGGAGCAGCAGTGCCTGATTCTCGGCCGCGCCTATGGCATGCGGGTGGCGGCGCTGCGGTTGTTCAACGTCTACGGGCAGCGGCAGTCCCTGTCGAACCCCTACACCGGGGTGCTGGCGATCTTCGCCTCGAGACTGCTGGCGGGCAAGCCACCGGTGATCTTCGAGGACGGCATGCAGCGACGGGACTTCGTCAGTGTCGACGACGTGGCGGAAGCGTTCCGGCTCGCCCTGAAGGAGACGCCGGCAGACGCGGTCGTGAACGTCGGCAGCGGTGAGCAGCTCACGGTGCTGGATGTGGCCGCGGCCCTGCGCGACGCGCTGGGCGCCGGCGACGTTCCCATCGACGTCAGCGGCAGGTTCCGCGCCGGCGACGTCCGCCACTGCTTCGCCGACCTGAGCGCGGCGCGGGAGCACCTCGGCTTCGCGCCGCGGGTGCGGTTCGCCGACGGCATCCGCGACTACGTGGACTGGCTGGTGCGCTCGGGCGTACGCGGCGACGATCGCCACGATGCCATGCGCCGGGAGCTGGCGGCACGGGGGCTCTCCGGATGAGGGTGTTGCGCGGCGACGGCGCGCCGGTGCTGATCACCGGCGGCGCGGGGTTCGTGGGCTGCAACCTGGCGGCGGCGTTCGCGGCCGCCGGCCGCCGGGTGCGGGTGCTGGACGATCTCTCCCGGCCCGGGGTCGAGCGCAATGCCGCCTGGCTCGCGGAGCACTGGGGGGAACGCCTGGAGCTGGCGCAGGAAAGCCTCGGCACCACGGCGCGTCTCGCACAGGTCCTGGAGGACGTGGCGGCGGTGTATCACTTCGCCGCCCAGGTGGCGGTGACCACCAGCTTCGAGCGTCCGCTTCTGGATTTCGCCAGCAATCTGGAGGGGACGTTTCGGTTGCTGGAGGCGGTGCGGGGCAGCCGCCATCGCCCCCACGTGATCTTCGCCTCCACCAACAAGGTCTACGGCGATCTGGCCGGACTGCCGCTCGAGGAGGGTGAGTGGCGCTACGCGGCCCCGGCGGGCACGGCCATCGACGAGTCGCAGCCGCTCAGCTTCCACACCCCCTACGGCTGCTCCAAGGGTGCGGCGGATCAGTACGTCCTAGACTACGCTGCCAGCTTCGGTCTCTCGGCGACGGTGCTGCGTATGAGCTGTATGTATGGTCCGCGTCAGTTCGGCACCGAGGATCAGGGTTGGGTCGCGCATTTCCTCCGGCGCGCGCTGGCCGGCGAGCCCATCGACATATACGGCAACGGCAAGCAGGTCCGCGACATTCTGTTCGTGGACGATCTGGTGCGCGCCCAGCAGGCGGCGCTCGGTCGCATGGCCGCGCTCAGCGGGCGCCCCTGGAACCTGGGCGGGGGTATGCCGTGCGCCGTGAGCCTGCTGGAAGTGCTCGGCCTGATCGAGACAGCGACCGGAACCCGGCCCGCGGTGCGGTTTCACCCGCCCCGTGCCGGCGACCAGCGCTGGTACGTGAGCGACCACGGTGCCTTCACCCGGGTGACCGGCTGGCGCCCGCGCGTGCGCCCGGCCGAGGGGATCCGCCGCCTGCACGCCTGGCTCGCGGGCGACCCGGCGCGCGCGCTGCTGCCGGCGGACGTGCGGCCGGCCATGGGGGAGCCGTGAGCCTGCGGGTGCTGATGACCGCCGACCCCTGGGGCGGGGTCTGGGTTCACGCTCTGGCGCTGTGCCGGGCATTGGCGGCGTGGGACGTTCGGGTACGGCTGCTGGCCCTGGGCGAGCCGAGCGCCGATCAGCGCCGGGATGCGGCGGCGGCCGGCAACGTGGAGCTGATCGCGCGGCGGGCACGCCTGGAGTGGATGGCGGCGCCCTGGCGGGACCTCGACGCGCTGGAAAACGAGCTGCTCGAGCACGCCGATGCCGCGGGCGCGGACGTGGTCCACCTCAATCACCTCGTGCACGGCCACCTCGCCTGGCGGCGACCGGTGGTGTGCGCCGTGCATTCGTGTGTCACGAGCTGGTTCGAGGCGGTGCGCGGGGCGCCGCCGCCGCCGGCGTGGGACGAGTATCGTGCCCGGGTGGCCCGCAGCCTGCGCAGCGCCGATCATGTGGTGGCGCCGACCCGGTGGATGCTCGAGCGCGCTGGGTGGAGCAACCTCTCGATCCGAAAGGATATCCCCGGCTGGATGCAAGAAGCGCGTGAGATGATCAACGAGGCAGAGCGCCGGGCCGAGGAGAACGAGCAGCTGGGCGAGCAGTTCGAGGACGGGCTGCCGGACCACCTCGTCGCGCAGATCATCGAAGGGCAGATCCCCAAAGGCGAGACGACGTGGGATCTGTACAACGACATGACGGCGAACATCTGGCACAGCCCGGACACCAACGACCAGAGCAAGATCCAGAAGATGAAGCAGGTCCACCGAGGCCTCGGGCTGGGTACTGACGAGGTGTCGTTCGTATGACCTACTCCTTCGGTCCGAACGTCGATATCGATGGTGTCGTCGTCCTCGAGTACTCGAACCATCTCGGTTCGTGGCGGACGATCTTCCTCAAGGAAGGCTGCAACACTGCCTACGACGTCAACCGGTTCGACTCTGGTGTTCAGGATCCGAGCTACAGTGATGTGTCCAAAGGGTGGGATCCCGCGGTGGATGCCCATCTGTCCGAATCCGACGACTACCCGGAGTGGGTGGTCGAAGCGGGTGATCGGGCGGGGTACGAGTGGTTCAGTGTCTGCAAGGACAGCTACGAGACGATCACGCCCGAGCAGGCACGCGACCGCGTCGACGACTTCGAGGACAGAATATGACCGTAGACGAGATCCCCGAGGAGTTCGCCGATCTGATCCCCGGCGATACCGGCGAGTACGAGATCATCTCGCCGGATGTATCGTGCGCTAATTGTGCTCACCGCAACATCTGCGCGTTGTACAGCGGCATCGCCCCGATGCTGGCCGACTGGCCAGCGGGAGACGGCGAGCCGCCGATCGATCTCGACGACCTTGCAGTTATCTGCGGTGAGTACCTACCCGACGACGAGCCATGAGAGACAAGATCGACACAGGCAGCGGAGAAGAGGCAGAGACAGAAGACACCGTCGACTACAGCGTCGCGCGCAACTACGAGGAGGGTGCGGTGTGGATCACTACCCCGAGCGATGGTCGCCGTCTCGTGTCCCCGGAAGAGGCACGACGGATCGCCGACGACTGGGAAGAGTATTTCGACCTCGATGCACACGAGGAGATGGGATACGAAACTAAGGCGTTCGTAGAGGAGCTTCGACAGGCGGCTGACGAAGTGGAGTAGTGGTAGCCTTGGCTATTAGGTAGTAAGGTTTACGGCATACCGGGTTGTACATTATTTTTGGTCTTATATGCCTTACCGATCAGATGGAGATAGTGTTGGAGGTCGGTCGTTTGAAAGAAGCACTGATGAATATGAGTCGGTGGTGAGGGGTATTGTTGAACACGTACAAGAGTACTATAGGCTGAGTGACGAAGAGGTGTCTGAAGTGCTCGAGAGCATCTCAGGGGATCTCGGTTAATCACTTAGATGTCGACGTCGAACGTGACGTCAACC
>JBMCWS010000045.1:0-20350 GCA_048621375.1 Pseudomonadota bacterium
CCCTTCCTCCATCAGGATCCAGGCAGCCGCGGAGGTCACCGCCTTGGTGGCCGAGAAGACCGGCACCAAGCTCTCCGGCCCGGCATCCCCGAAGCTCTCGAACAGTGCCAGCGACCCGTGGCGCGCCACCGCCACCTGCACCGCCGGCAGCAGCCCTTCGTCGACTTCCCGCCGCACCCGGTCGAGAAACCGCACGACGGCATCGGGGGCGAGCCCCGCCGCCCCGGCCCGGCCCAAGGTGTCGTCGGCTACGTTCCCGGTTTGACTCATGATCGCCCCTCCAGCCTCTGCATCATTGCAGAGTGCGCCTTGGTCAGGCAATCGACCGGGGCTAGAATCGCGTTTCCACGGACGACGGGAACGGGCATGGAGCTTCGGGACGGTTTCGCGGGCACGATCGGTGATACACCACTGGTGCGGCTCGATCGGCTCTCCGCCGAGACAGGATGCGAGATCCTCGGCAAGGCCGAGCTCCTCAACCCCGGCGGCTCGGTGAAAGACCGCGCGGCGCTGTGGATGGTTCGCGAGCACGAGCGCGCCGGGCGCCTGAAATCCGGCGGCACGGTGGTGGAAGGCACCGCGGGCAATACCGGCATCGGCCTGGTTCACGTCTGCAACGCCCGGGGCTACCGCTGCGTCATCTACATGCCGGACAACCAGTCGCAGGAAAAAGTGACCCTGCTGGAAACCCTGGGCGCGGAAGTACGCCAAGTCCCCACGGTCCCCTACCGCGACCCCATGAACTACCAGAAGCAGGCCGGCCGCTTCGCGGAGAGCCTGCCGGACGCGGTGTGGGCGAACCAGTTCGACAACGTCGCCAACCGCCTGGCCCACTACGAGTCCACCGGGCCGGAGATCTGGGCCCAGACCGACGGGCGGGTAGACGCCTTCGTGGCCGCCACCGGCACCGGCGGCACCCTCGCCGGCGTCAGCCGCTATCTCAAGGAGCAACGCGCGGACGTGCGCATCGTGCTCGCGGACCCCATGGGCAGCGCCCTGTACAACTGGGTCACCACCGGCCAGGCGGACATGACGCCCGGACCCTCCATCACCGAAGGTATCGGCAACTCCCGGGTCACCGACAACCTGGCGGGGACCGCCATCGACGACGCCGTGCAGGTGAGCGATCAGGCCATGGTGGACATGGTCTACCGGCAGATGCGCGAGGAAGGCTGGTTCTTCGGCTCGAGCACCGGCATCAATCTCTGCGCAGCCGTCGAGGTGGCGCGCAAGCTCGGGCCCGGGCACGTCATCGTCACCGTGCTCTGCGACGGCGGCGGGCGCTATCAGTCGCGGCTGTTCAACCCGGACTTCCTGGCGGAGAAGGGGCTGACGGTAAACGCCCCCTGATCCGCCCGGCGCCGCCGCTCACTTCCCGCGCCGGGGCTTGCGGGTCAGATCGAGCCCTTCGACGCGGTCGAAGAACAGCACCTCGTCCACACTCTTGCGCGGCGGCCGTCCGTACCGGCCCAGCGGCCAGCCGATGGGAATCAGCGCGCAACTCGGGGTGTCCTCGGTAAGCCCGAGGCAGTCGTCGATCTCGCGCTGATAGGCGCGATGAGCGGTGGTGAGGCTCGCCCCCAGACCGACGGCCCGGCACGCCAGCAGAATGTTCTGGGCCGCCGGATAGAGCGCCTGGATCTGCGGCTCGCCGCGCCGGGTCCAGCCGGCGACGAACAGATGCACCGGTGCCTCGTGCAGATGCTCCGCGAGATGGATGGCGGCCTTCATGTTGCGCCGTTTGGCCTCGGGGTAGTCCGGGTCCTCCGCGGCCTGCAGCGCCGGGGCGATGTAGCTGCGGAACGCCGCGCGATAGCGTTCGGCGATGAACGCGCGGCGCTCGGCGTCGGTCACGGCGACGAAGATCCAGGGCTGGCGATTGCCCCCGCTGGGTGCGAATGTGCCCGCTTCGCAGACCTTGCGGATCAGCGCATCCGGCACCGGATCGCTTTTCAGCCGGCGGATCGCCCGGGTGGTGCGGATGCCCTCGAGCAGCCTCAGATCCTCGCCGATCTCGTCGATGTTCACCTGCCTCGCCCCCGCTGCTGCGTGATCGGGTAATCTATCAGAAACGGCCGGAGGAGGAGGATCATGAACATCGCCCCACGCGCGCTGGAGGCGCTGGTGACCCGGGTACTGACGGCCGCCGGGGCGGCGGACGCCGTGGCCCGCGAAGTCGCCGCCCACCTGGTGACGGCGAACCTGAAGGGCCACGACAGTCACGGCGTGGGCATGATCCCCGCCTACGTCCACAATCTGCGCAACGACCGGCTCGACCCCCACGCCCACGCCCGCGTGGCTCGCGACAACGGCGCAGTGATGCTGGTGGACGGCGGCATGGGCTTCGGCCAGGTGGTAGGCCGGGAAGCCACCGAGCTGGCGCTGGCGCGAGCGCGGGAGACGGGCCTGGTATGCGTGGGCGTGCGCAACTGCCACCACCTGGGGCGGGTTGGCACCTACGGCGAGATCTGCGGCGAAGCCGGATACGTGTCGGTGCACTTCGTCAACGTGGTCGGGCACGAGCCGCAGGTGTCGCCGTTCGGGGGACGGGAGCGGCGCATGACCACCAACCCGTTCTGCTGCGTGGTCCCCCGCGCCGACGCCGATCCCCTGGTGCTGGACATGGCCACCAGCGCCATCGCCCTGGGCAAGGTGCGCGTCGCCCACATGAAGGGGGAACGCGTCGCCGACGGTGCGCTGGTGGATCACCAGGGCGTGCCCACCAGCGACCCGGCGGTCATGTTCGAAGAGCCCCTGGGCGCGCTGGGGCCGTTCGGCGGCCACAAGGGCTACGGGCTGGCGGTCATGTGCGAGCTGCTGGGCGGCGCCCTGGCCGGGGAATGGACGGCCCAGCCCGAGCACCCCCGGGACACCTCCATCGTCAACCACATGCTGATGTTCGTCCTCGACCCGGACGCGTTCGGCGGCCGGGAGCGATTCGAGCACGAGGTGGAGGCCATGGTCGCGTACCTGCACGACACCACCCCCGCCCGCGGCTACGACCGCGTGCGCCTCCCCGGGGAGCCCGAGCAGGAATGCCGGCAGCAGCGCCACGACCGCATCCCCGTGGACGACAACACCTGGGCGGGGCTCATGAAGGCGGCGGAGGTGGTGGGTCTCTCGGACGCGGAGGTACGCACGCTCACCCGGTGACCCCGCACTCTCCGGTGGACCTCCCGGCCACCATGGGGTTAACTTCGCCCCACCACGCACGCGAGCCCATGAACGACGAAGATTCCGGGGTAGGACCTTGACCGCAACCGACATCAAACGCGCGGGACTGAAAGTCACGCTTCCCCGACTGAAGGTCCTGGAAGTACTGGAAAGCGCGAATCCGCACCATTTGAGCGCCGAGGACGTCTACAAGGCACTGCTCGACACCGAGGACTCCGTGGGCCTGGCTACCGTATACCGGGTGCTCACGCAGTTCGAGAACGCCGGCATCGTGCAGCGGCACAATTTCGCCGACGGCCACGCGGTATACGAGTTGGCACCGGACGAACACCACGACCACATGGTGGACGTCGATACGGGTCAGGTCTCGGAATTCGTCAGCGAGCGCATCGAAAAGCTGCAACAGGAGATCGCCGCAGAGCACGGGTTCGAGCTGGTGGACCACGAGCTGGTTCTGTACGTGCGCAAGCAGCGGAAATCGTGAACGCCGCCCGGCGGGCGGCCGTGGATCATTCCGTGCCGACGAGCTGGCGATAGCTGCGCATGTGGCGTCGGGACGACAGCTCGTCGCCGAGAATCTCGAAGATCCTCGACAGGTTGTAGTGGGCGTCCGGCACGGCGGGCGCCTGCAGGTAGTACTCGGCCGCGGAATCCAGCTCGTTCAGCTCGTCGAAGACGGTGCCGAGGTTGTACAACGCCAGCTGATGGCCGGGCACCAGCTCCACGGCCCGCTCGTAGTGACGCTTGGCCCGCTTGAGGTCGCCTTTGAGCTGCATCAGCCGGCCGAGGTTGACGTGGGCGTCGGCGTTCCGCGGATTGAGCTCGATGGCCTTCAGGTACGCGTCTGCGGCCCGCGGCGAGTTGGCCTCCTCGAGGTCGAGGCCGAGGTTGTACCATTCGTCGCTGTCGAGAGCCTCCGGCTCCCGCGCCACCAGCAAGCCGCGGTCGTCGAGGCGCGCCACCGCCGGCGCCGAGGCGGCGCCGCGGGCCCCGAAGTCGAACTGCGCCTGCCCGGTCTCGGCTTCCCAGAGCTGGTTTTCCTCGCGCACCAGGACGTTGTTGCCGTCGACGAAGATGCGCACCCCGCTCAGCGACTTTCCGGGCCCCAGGCCGGCACGGACCTGCAGCAGGGCGTGCAGCGCGCGGCGGCTCGACACCCGCTCTTCGATCAGGCGCTTGGCCGTGCGCAGCAGTACCACGTCCTGAAATCCGAACAGGTACTCGCCACGCTCCCCGCGACGTGGAGCGAGCAATGCGCGCCGCACCCAATGACGGACCTGGGCGGGTTTGAGGCCGATGAGCTCTGCAACTTCGCTCGTTGTGTATCCGCTCATGGGATGGGTCGAACGGGCCTCTTGCTCTTCTGGATTGACGACGATCAATCGCCGACTCGGATGGACTATAGCGTAGGGCTGCAGCAGGCTCAACTGCGCAGCGGTGCCCGCTACAGGCTGCGCTTGGCGCTCAGGGTGACCTCCACCCCGCGCACGTCCGGGCCCTGCCGCAGCGGAAACGACACATCCAGGTGGATGATGCGGTCGACCCGGGTGCGGGTGGACTCCAGGCGCAGCCCCACCCCCAGATTGGCGAGCACGTCGAACTCGGCGCCGTCCCGGTCGGATGGCACCCAGTCCGGCTCGTCGCCCTGATACCAGGCGCGCCCCACGTCGAGGAAGGCGGCCGCCCCGAGGCGGAACATGCGCAGCGGATAGATGTTGGAGTAGTAGCGCTCCTCCACCGTCAGGAGAAAGCGCCGGTCGCCGGTCTGGTAGCGGTTGGGATAACCGCGCAGACCGAAATCGCCGCCGATCAGCAATTGCTGGTCCAGCGTGGGATTCCTGGCCACCGCCGCCGAGCCCTGCACCAGCAGACTCCACTGCTCCGAGTGCTGAAGCCGGTACGCGGCCGTGAGGTCCGCCACCAGATTCTCGCTCGCGTGGTCGTCGAGGTCATAGTAACCGGACAGCCCCGCCGAGAACCGGAGCAACTGGCGCCGCGCCAGCCAGGCCGCATCCGAGAACGCGAACCGTGCCACCAGATGATCGCCGGCCGGGGCGGACGAGCCGGCAAAGCCCAACTCCAAGTAGAGGCGGCTGCCGAGGGCGATGTCCTCGATGAGCTGCACCCGGTCCAGGTTCGTCCGGGTCTGGAAGTCGTCCTCGATGCGCTCGAAGGCGATGAACGGGTACGCATAGTCACGATCCGGCGATCCGGCCCCGGGGAACGCCGTGCGAAACTCGGCGGGAAAATCGAACTCGTAATTCTCGTAGGCGTAGCCGAGCATGAGTCGGTTCACGAAGGCGCTGTCGCCGCGCCCGGGCGACCACCCCGCCCAGGTCCGCACGTTGCGGGTATCCGCCCGATACTCCCAAGCTTCCTCGCTGAGGAAGTACAGGCCTTCCTCGCGGCTGAAATGATCCACCGAGAACGCGAATGCGCGCCGCGTGTCGAGGGAGAAGAAAGGGTACGCGACGCTGGCCGCCAGCCGCTCCCCGTCGTCGTTGTCGACGATGAGGGCTTCCCCTGCCCAGCGGCTGTCGCCGATATTGGGGTCGCGGTAGTACAGATTCATGCCCCGCCGGTCGGCGTCTTTCTCGAACCCCAACGCCACCTCCTTGCCCGAGCCGAGCACGTTGGTGTCGCCGATGCCGAAGCCGACATCGTTCTCGCCCCCCGACCGCGACAGGTCGAGCCGCGGCTCCAGGGTCCACACGTCCCGGGTCACCAAGTAGACGTCCAGCACCTCGCCGCACAACCGCCGCGGAATCACCCGCGCGTCGTAGAGGTAGACCTTGCCCCGCAGGATGCGCTCCGCCTCTTCCAGGGCGCGCTCGCTGACGACCTCTCCGCTGGTCACCGGAAGAATGCTCAGGATCACGTTCTCGCGGGTGCGCACGTTGTAGCGGTTGGCCAGCCGATGCAGCCAGTTTTCGGTGCGCTCGAACACGTTCTGGCGCACCACCGCGATCTCGCCGAGCCGGTAGCGCGCCCCGGCCGGCAGCCCCGCCCACGGGTCCGGGGCGCGGTCGAAGGCGAAAGTCTCGAGATCCGGGCGCTCCAGGTCGGTGAGGCGCTCGCACGCCGGCCCGGCCACCGCGAGCGCGGGCAGAAACACGAAGCCGAGGAGAAGCAACGAACGCATCGGCCGCCAAGCACGTACGATGTCGGCGACTGTATCAGCGACCCGGCCGGCGCGACACGACATCCTCCAATCTTCAGCGCCGAAGGCGGTCCACGGCCCGGATGGCGGCCCGCGCCACCCGCGGCATGCTGGCGTTGCCCATGGGGGTCCCGCCGCCGTAGTTGAGGGTCAGGGCCACGGCGAGCTCCCGGGTGGGATCGCAGAAGGCGCCACTGCCGCCGTAGCCGTAGTGCCCGAACGCATGGGGCGCGCTGGCCCCCAGGGTGAAGGCGCGGTGATAGCCCATGCGCCAGTGCATGGGCAGGAACAGCACCCGGTCGCGGGCACGGCTGCGTACCCGGGCGATCTCGCGCAGCCGCTCCGCGGAGAGCAGCCGTACCCCGTCCAGCTCGCCGTTGCCCGCCAGCATAGCGTACATCCGCGCCAGCGAGCGGGCCGTGAACTGACCGTTGGCGGCGGGAATCACCGCCTGCACCGCTTCCTCCGTGTTCCAGTCGAACGGCTCGTCGAACGGGTTGAGGGCGGTGCGGAACTCCTCGAGGTCGACACCCACCCAGCGCAGAGCCGTCTCCAGCGCCTCGTGGAAGGTCCGGGCGAGCTCACCGCGCGCCACCGGCGGCAGCGCCACGCCGTTCACCAGCTCCGCCCGGCGGTGCAGCTCGTTGTGGGGCATGCCGATGAACATGCCGTCGAGCTCGAGCGGCTCCACCAGCTCCTCGAGCAAGACCCGCTGCAGCGGCATGCCGGCGATCTCCTCGATCAGGCCGCCGATCAGCCAGCCGTAGGTGAGCGCGTGGTAGCCGCGCGCGGCGCCGGGCTCGTGAACGGGCGCCGCATCCGCGATCCGCGCTTTCATGTGGTCCCAGTCGAGCATCTCCCGGGGATGTGAGATCAGCTCGGAGATCCGGTACAGCCCGGCCTCGTGATACAGCGCCTGGCGGATGCTGATGGATGCCTTGCCGCGGCTGCCGAACGCCGGCCAGTGCCGGGCGATGGAATCGTCGTAGCTGGCCTTGCCCTGGTCCACCAGGATGTGCAGCAACGTCGACAGCACGCCCTTGGTGGTGGAAAACGACGGCGCCGTGGTCTCGGCGCGCCAGGGGCGGCCGGCGGAATCCCGGATTCCGCCCCACAGATCCACCACCTTGCGGCCACCGTGGTAGACGCACACCGCCGACCCGGCGTTGCGGTCGGTGGGGATCTGACGGATGAGCACCGACGCGACGTCGGCGTAGTCGGGGTGCACGTGACCATCGAGCATCGGGCAAACGCTCCTCGGCTGACTGAAACCGCCAGTGTAACCGCCGCTGCGCCACCGCCCGTCACTGGACCTGCACCGGCATTTGTGAGAGCTTGCCGAGGCTTTGGGGACACGGGACGGAATGAGCATCGACTGGGGCGAGTATCGCGCCGACGACTTCTGGGACGAGCTCATCACACCGAAGGGGCGCGCGCGTACCGGCGCAGGCAACCTCTGCCGGGTGCTGGGGCGCCTCTCCGACACCGAGCTGAACGAGCGCAAGACCGCTGCCCTGCTGGCCATTCGTGCCATGGGCATCACCTTCACCGTCTACACCGGCGAAGGCAGCGGTTCCATCGACCGGGACTGGCCTTTCGACCTCATTCCGCGGCTCATCATGAAACGCGAGTGGGATCAGGTGGCCGCCGGGCTCGAGCAGCGGGTCAGGGCGCTCAACCTGTTCATCGACGACGTCTACCACGAGCAGCACATCCTCCGGGACGGCGTCGTCCCGGAGGCGTACATCGCCCGCTCGAAGGAGTTCCGTCCCGAGTGCGTCGGCGCCACGCCACGCTTCGGCGTCTGGTCCCACGTCTGCGGCAGCGATCTCGTGCGCGACGCCGACGGCCGGTTCTACGTCCTCGAGGACAACCTCCGGGTGCCGTCCGGCGTGTCGTACATGCTCGAGAACCGCGAAGTGATGAAACGCGTGTTCCCGGAGCTGTTCGAGGACTACGTGATCCATCCGGTGGACGACTATCCCGATCAGCTCGCCCGCTGCCTGCGCTCGCTCTCCGACGAGCCCTCGCCCCAGATCGCCGTGCTCACGCCCGGAATCTACAACGCCGCCTATTTCGAGCACGCCTACCTGGCGAACGCCATGTCCGCCCAGCTCGTCCAGGGCTCGGATCTGGTGGTGGGCCGTGACAGGAAGGTCTACATGCGCACCATCGAGGGCCTGATTCAGGTGGACGTGATCTATCGCCGCATCGACGACCTGTTCCTGGATCCGGAAGCCTTCAACCCCGACTCGCTGCTCGGGGTACCGGGGCTCATGCGCGCGTGGCGCGCCGGCAACGTCGCGCTCGCCAACGCCCCCGGCTGCGGGGTCGCCGACGACAAGGTGATCTACACCTACGTGCCCGACATCATCCGCTACTACCTGCACGAGGAGCCGCTGCTGCCGAACGTGCCGTCCTACCGCTGCGTCGACAAGGCGCAGCGCGACTACGTGCTGGAGAACCTGGACAAGCTGGTGGTGAAGCCCGCCAACGAATCCGGCGGCTACGGCATGCTCATCGGCCCGACAGCGACCCGTCAGGAACGGGAACGCTTCGCCCGTCAGATCCTCGCCAACCCGCGCAACTACATGGCGCAGCCGATGCTCAAGCTTTCCACCGCACCCACCCTGGTGGACGATCATGCCGAGCCCCGGCACCTGGATCTGCGACCGTTCATTCTTTCCGGCCGCAGCACCTACGTGACCACCGGCGGCCTCACCCGGGTGGCCATGCGGCGCGGCTCCACGGTGGTCAACTCGTCCCAGGGCGGCGGCAGCAAGGACACCTGGGTGGTCGACCTGGAATGACCGCGCACACCCTCTCGAGCACCGCCGAGCGCAGCTACTGGCTGGGCCGCTACCTGGAACGCTCGGAGAGCTCCGCGCGCCTGGTGACCGTGCACGCCAACCTGCTCATCGACCTGCCGCGGCGCATGCCGCTGGCCTGGCGCCCGCTGCTGGCGGTTACCGGCAGCGCGGAGCTCTACGACCGCCACTACGAGGAAACCAACGAGCGCAACGTCTGCCGTTTCCTGGTGAACGACCTGCGCAATCCGGGGTCGCTGTTGAACTCGCTCTCCTGGGCGCGGGAAAACGCGCGTGCCCTGCGAGGCATCATTCCGCGCCACGCCTTCGGCTACGTCAACGAGGCGCACCTGTTCGCGCGCGAGAACCTGACCGAGCCCTTGTCGCGAACCCGCCGGCTGTCCGGGCTCACCCGGATCACCGAGCTGGTGCAGCAGGTGGACGGCTACATGTCGGCGAACATGCTCCACGACCCCCACTGGGGATTCCTGCGCATCGGTCAGTTCCTCGAGCGCGCGGACATGACCACGCGGCTGATCGACGTGGGCACGGGCACGTTCTGGAGCGCCACCGCGGAACTCGAGCCCTTCTCGGACATCCAGTGGCGGAGTGTCCTGCGCTCCCTGTACGCCGTGCAGAGCTACAACACCGCCGTAGGCGAGCCCATCAGCCAGGCCCCCGTCATCGACTTCCTGATGAACGCGCCGCGCCTGCCGAGATCCGTGGCCTACGCCATGAACTCGGTACGCCACAACCTGCGCGCCCTGCCCCGGCACGACCGGCCGCTGCGCGCCGTGAACCGGTTGCGCCGGGAGCTCGGCCAGGCCCGCCCCGCCGAGATGACGGACGAGACGCTCGGCGCGTTCCTCGATCAGTGCCAAGTGCGATTGAAGGAGCTGCACCAGCAGATCGATCGCACGTACTTCCACTTCCGCCCCAGGCGCAGGCCCGCGCGCTCGTCCGGGTGACCCGCGCAGTTGTCGCCGCGGAACCGCGGGCGGTATGCTTGGGGTCATGCGGAAGGTTTCATACGGCGCGTACGCATGATCACGATCGTGGAGTAGGCAGGTGACCATCGACGTTCAACCCCGGCCCTGCGGCTTCGGTGCAGCCATTACCGGGCTCGACCTGGCCCGGCCGCTCAGCGAGCGTCAGGTCGCCGACATCCGCCGTGCCTGGCTCGCGCATCAGGTGGTCTGGTTCCCCGACCAGCCCATGAGCCACGAGGACCTGGAGCGTTTCACCCGCTACTTCGGCGACTGGGGCAACGACCCCTACGTCGCCCCCATCGACGGACACCCGCACATACTCGAAGTCCGACGCGAGCCGGACGAGCCGGCGGCGCCGTTCGGCGGCGCTTGGCACTCCGACTGGTCGTTTCAAAAGGCCCCGCCGTCGGCGACCATTCTCCACGCCAAGATCGTCCCGCCCGTGGGCGGAGATACCTGGTATGCTGACGGCTACGCGGCCTACGAGGCCCTGAGCGCCGCTGAGAAGGCGGAGCTCGAAGGGCTCACGGCCCTGCACAGCGCCCGCCGCCCCTACAGCCACGAGGGCTACAAGGCCACCCGCGGCGACGACCGCACCATGAAGATCCTGCCGAGCGACGACGCCTACGCCGTCCAGGAACATCCGCTCATCCGTACCCACCCCGAGACCGGCCGCAAGGTTCTGTGGGTGAACGCGGTCTACACCATCGGCATCAAGGGCATGGCGGACGAGGAAGCGGCCGCGCTGCTGAAGCGCCTGTGCGATCACGCCACCGACGCGCGGTTCGTCTACAAGCACCAGTGGGCGGAGAACATGCTCACCATGTGGGACAACCGCTCGGTGCAGCATTGCGCCCAAGGGGGCTACGACGGTCATCGGCGGGTGATGCACCGCACGACGGTGGCCGGTGAGAGAGTGTACTGAGTATGAGTACCGAGTACTGAGTACTCGGTACTCCTACGCCCTAGACGCGTTCGAGGATGGTGGCGGTGCCCATGCCGCCCCCGGTGCACATGGCCACCAGCGCCGTCTCCTTGTCCAACCGCTCGAGGGTGTCCACGGCGGTGCCGATGAGCATGCCGCCGGTGGCGCCGATGGGGTGTCCGAGAGCGATGGCGCCGCCGTCCACGTTCACCGTGTCGTGGGAGACGTCCATGTCCTTCATGAACTTGAGCACCACCGAGGCGAAAGCCTCGTTGATCTCCCACAGATCGATGTCGTGCTTCGTCATGCCCGCCTTCTTCAGGCAGTTCTCCGCTGCCGGGCCGGGGGCGGTGAGCATGATCAGGGGCTCGGTGCCCGCCGTGGCGGTCATGCGGATACGGGCGCGAGGCTTCAGGCCGTGGGCTTTGGCGTACTCGGGGCTCACCACGAGCACGGCGCTGGCGCCATCCACCACGCCGGAGGAGTTGCCGGCGTGGTGCACGTGCTCGAGTTGTTTCACCTGCGGATAAAGATCCTTTGCCATCTCGTCGAAGGGCTTGGGATAGCCGTCCACCTGCGCGGCGCCCATGGCCTCGAAGGAGGGATTCAGCCCCTCGAGGCTTTCCAGGGTGGTGCCCGGACGCGGGTGCTCGTCGCGGTCGAGCGCGAGCGTGCCGTCGTCGTTGTGGATGGGCACCAGCGCGCCGTCGAACCGGCCTTCCTCGATGGACTTCACCGCGCGGTTCTGACTCTCGACCGCGAAGGCGTCCACGTCCCGCCGGCTGAACCCTTCGAGGGTGGCGATGAGATCCGCGGAAATGCCCTGGGGCACTTGCGGATGCATCTCGAGCAGATGCTCGTTGTTGGCGTGGAAGCCGTTGGCGTGCACGGGCGAATATCGGGACATGAACTCGACGCCGCCAGCCACCACGGCCTCCTGTTGTCCCGAGATGACGCCCATGGCGGCGAAGCTCACCGCCTGCTGACCGCTGCCGCAGAACCTGTGCAGGGTCACCCCGGTCACGGAGATCGGCCATCCCGCGTCGAGCACCGACATCCGGGCGATGTCGTGGGCGTGATCGCCACTGCCGGCGCCGCAGCCGGCCACAACGTCCTCGATATCCGCCGGGTCGAACCCGACCTTTTCCTTCAGGCCGTTGAGCACCTGCGCCATGCACCGCTGCGGGTGAATGTGGCTCAGGCTGCCGACGCCGGGCTTGCCGCGCCCGCGTGGTGAACGAACCGCGTCGATGATCCAGGCTTCCCGCATGTGCAGAGTTCTCCCAAAGTGAAGGCAAAAAGATGAAACGGATTTTACCCGGGCGCCCGACGGCGCGTCCAACGTCCGCGGCTCAGGGCTCCACCAGCTCAAGGTGGCCGGTGAGCCAGGTACGCACGGTGATTCGCGCAGGGACCACGAGACCATCACGTCGGGCCAGCGCCAACTCGATCTCGTAACGCTCCCCGTCGTCGTCGGTGACCCGGTAGCGGCATGCCGGCCCATCCCCGGCGAGACGCTCCAGGCGGTAGGCGTAGCGGCCGGTATGCAGCCGGTCGAGGTCGCAGCCCGGCTGGATGAACAGGGCGCGCAGCACGTCCGGGCCCCGGGGTGACGGGCGCGGCGGACGTTCCTTGCCGTTCTTGGTGACCTCGACTCGACCGTCGCGGACCCGCACCAGGCGGTGCTTGCTGCGGTCGCGCTCGCTGTAGGCGAACTCCGTGGTCAGCCACCGGCCGCCATCCCGCAGCCCCTGGGCCCGGAACCGGTTGCGCCAGTCGCTGAACCCCCCCAGCCATCCGCTCGACCGGGCAGCGCCGTCCACCCGATAGCGGCCATCGTTCACGGAAACCATCACCTCGGCCTCGCCCACCGGGGCGCCGGCCACATAAGCAGCGTAACGCAGGGTCGTTGCGCCGGATTCCGATCCCGTGTCGCCGCCGGACAGCGCCGGGGCAGCCGGCAGGGCGCGGGCCATCCACACCAACCATCGCAGCATGAACGTCATGATGCCGGGGCGGCGTGAATCCTCGCTGAACCCGGTCAGGCGGCGGTTCCGTTCATGGTCGGCGACTCGAACACCAGGCACGGCCAGCCACGGGCCGCCGCCAGCCGCGCCATGGCCGGCTTGGGATTCACCACCACCGGCCGGCCCACGGCCTCGAGCAACGGCAGGTCGTCACTGCTGTCGGAGTAGAAGTAGGCGTCCCGGAGCTCGGCGCCGCAGTCATCGAGCAGGCGCTCGGCCATGGCGCGCTTGCCGGCCCCGAAGCACGGCAGCGCCTTGCCGGTGACGCAGCCCTCGCTCACCTCCACCTCCGTGCACGACAGCGCGTCCACGTCCAGCTCCCGGGCGATGGGCGCGGCCTGGAAGCGGGTCGCCGAGGTGAGGATCACCACATGATGACCGAGGCTTCGATGCGAATTCACCAGATGCCGGGCCTCGGCATAGATCCACCCCTGGACCCGGCTGCGGAACGCGCGCTCCCCCAGTTGCACCAGGGTGTCCTCGGACTCTCCGGCCAGATCGCGGATGGTGGTGGTGAGCAGCTCGTGGTAGTCGTTGCGTCCCAGACCGTAGCCCAGAAAGGCCCCGGCGGACGACAACAGGTGGCGCAGCGGCACGTAACCGCTGCGCATGCGCTCCCACGCCAGCGCTGCCACGGAGTAGCCGGCGATCACGGTTCGATCGAGGTCGAAAAACGCCACCGCCTGGCCGACGCCGGCCGCCGCACTCAGATCGGCCAGATACTGCCGGAAATCGGTATGCACCACGCCTTCCCGGCGCCCGAGCCGTCCCCGCCACCGGAAGCTCACGGGGCCGGCGATCCCGTCCGTCCACAGGCGACGTCGATCTCCCGGATCTGCTCCGCCTCCAGGACGCCTTCCTGCTCCGCTGCCAGGCACTCGTCGAGCTCCTCACGGTTCTTCACCCCGAGGACCACCGTGTCCACGCCTGCGATGGAGAGCGCATAGCGATGCGCCAGCCGTGCCGCCGACGTATCCCAGGCACGCGCCAAGGCGCGGAAACCGGCCGCCCGCTGGAAATCCGTGAGATCCTGGCCGGGCTGCACGTCGCGGTCGAAGCCCGCGGTCAGCGCACCCGCCTGCACCGCCCGGATACCCATGACCCCCACGCCCTGCTCCACCGCGGTGGCGATGATCGCCCGGGGCTCCGGGGGCTCGGGGTACCGGCGTATGTCGCCGGGCGAATCCAGGCAGTTGGCGATGCACTGAACCACGGCCGGCTTCGGCTCGCTGCCCAGGGCGGCGCGGATCGTGGCGGGCAACCCCACGCCGGTAATGCCCCAGTCACCGATGCGGCCCTCGGCCCGAAGCCGCTCGAACGTCGGAATCACCTCGTCGCGATACAGACGCCACGGCGTCGCGAAGCGGTCCTGCAGTGCCGCCTCGGGAAACCGGTAGTCGTCGGGCACGATGTTGGAGTGCAAAAACAGCACGTCCACCCGGTCGGTCTTCAGCGTGGCGAGGCTGCGCTCCAGCCGGCGCCGAATGATAGGCTCGACCTCGCCCGCCGGCGGGCTGCCGAGTTGACACTTGGTCGTCACGCGCACGCCGTCCGGCAGCGCGCCGGCGAACGCCTCGCCGACCACCGCCTCGGCTTCGCCCTTGCCGTAACCCGGCGCCAGATCGAGCAGGTCGATACCCCCGTCCACAGCGGCGTGGACGGTGGCCACGGCTTCGGCGCGGGTCGTGTAGCCCCATACCCGGCCGATGCCGCCGCCACCGAGGGTGAGCGCGGACACCTCCCCGAGCCGGCCGAGCTGGCTTGTCTGCATCTACCGATACTCTCCCATGATGATTCAGCCATGGCGGCCGTTCGTCGTGGTCCGGAAGGGTAAGTCCCCGGCCGGTTGCGATCAAACAGCGATGTCAGCGTTGCAGCGCAACGGCCACCGTGACCACGCCGCCCCGACCCACGGGCGAGACGCTCACCTGCAGCGGCGGTACGGCGGGGGCCATGAAGGCGTGATGGAAAAAGTCGGCGACAAAGTGTCCCACAGCATAGCCGGCGAGCACGTCGGTGACATGATGCCGTTCGGCTTCCACACGCGCCCACCCGGTAGCGCCTGCCAGTCCGTGCAGGCCCACCCTGGCCGAGGTCTCGATCCAGCCGGGAAGGGTGAGATGGCCCAGGTTGCGACGCGCCAGCGTGCTGGCCGCGGACGACGTGCCCGCATGGCCGGAGGTGAAGCTCTCGTGATCACTGCCGTCCGGGCGCTCGCGATCGCTGACGGTCTTGACGGTGTCGGTGACCAGATCCTCGGCAGTGAGGGCCACGGCCCCCACCAGAACACCCCCGACCCTGTCGCGGAATCGCTCCGCCGGCGCAGCCAGCGCCGTGACCCCGTAGGCGACCAGGGCGGCGGTACGAAGGTCGTCGCTGACCGCCTCGGCATCGCGCCCGAAGAGGGGCGTGTGGTCCCCGGCCCACTCGGAGAGCTCCTCGTCCGCGTCACCGGCCACCGCCAGCGCCGCGGCGGCTGCCAGCGGCACCCAGGTCGCCGGCGACCGGGCGGCCCGCGACGCTGCGCCGCCGATCTGCCCGGCCTCGGGCAGGCGCGGCCCCCAGGGGGCGCCGGGGGCGTGTCCCGCGCATCCGGACAGCACGAGCAGGAGCGCTACCACCGCTACCGGATTTCGTTGCGCGAGCATGCCGGCCTCCTCCGGCGGCCGGGCCGCTAGGAGGCCTCCGCGGCCGCAGCCTCCGCCGTTTCGTCCGCTGATTCCGCCGCCGTATCCGTACCCGTCGGGGGCTCGAGATCCTCCCGCGCCAAAAGAAGCGCCTCGGCCGCGTGCCGCGCGAGCGAGAAGTGGCCGTCACGGCGATTCGAAGCCACACGATAGGCGCCTTCCTCCGAGTCGTCCTGGTACAACGACAAGGTCAACGTGCCCTCCGCGTCGGCGATGTCGAACTGCGCCACCGGCGCGGCGCCGTCCGCCGGCTCGTCGGCCATCCCGTTCACCCGAAGCTCCTTCAAGTGCCCGACGAGACCGCGCGCGGCGTCCTGCGCGGCGGCGGCTTCGCCGAGCAGCCAGCCTGCCTCGTCGCGCTCGAGCTGCCATGCCCCGTTGCGGCTCACCCGGGTGATCGTGCCCCGGGGGCGGAGCAGCGTGGCGTCCAGCCAGACGTCGGGATCGGCCGGCAACTGATAGTTGGCGAGCTCGACGCTGTAGATGGCGGTATCGCCGGCGGGCCGGGCGTGTACCTGCTGATAGCCCGGTGAGGTGCCGAGATACAGCTCCGCCACGGTCTCGTCGCCGGCGCCGAGCACCAGATGACGGCGATGGGTCTCGGGCGCCACTTCGAACCGCTCGCCGGCATCGGCGCTGGTCGCCACCGGCCAGGCTCCACGCAGTGCCGCAAGGCGCTCGAGGGTGTCGCGCACCCGGGCGTCGTCCGCCGGCTGACCATTCCCCAGGATCCAGCCGTCACCCTGCCGGCGGAGCGCCACGGCGTTGCCTTCGCCCGAGATCCGCACGGTATCGACCGCGGACGGCTCGAATGTCAGTACCGGCCCGCCGGCGCCGCCTCCGCCTCCGACTCCGCCTCCGACTCCGACTCCGGCCAGCAGCGCGGCGATCACCACCAGTTGCAGCGCGAGCAGCGCGCTGAGCGTGGTTATGCGTCCATTCATGCCGATGTCTCCTCGAGCCAGCCCCGATACACCCGCTCATCCCGCTTCACCCGCCGGCGGTGCCCGAGGAACACGGCCCCGACCCCGGCCAGCGCCAGGACGTAGTTCAGGGTCTCGAGGCCCATCTGCTCGGCCGGCTCGAGCGGCGGCAGCGTGCGGTTGAAGTGTCCGCGGGAACGGATGGCGAGCAGGGCGCGATCCTCCACCGACCAGTCGACGACGTTGGCCAGCAACTGCAGGCTGTTGCCGTACACGGTGCCCCCGGCGGAGCCGATCACCTGCAGCACCTGGTCGGAGAGAAAATCGTTGGAGCCGAACACCACCAGGCGCGCCGAATCCGGCGCCCGCTCGATGACACTGGTCACCGCCCCCAGCGAATCCTGGTCCGGGCTTCCGGTGGCGTCCGCGTCGGCGCCCTCGTCACCGCGCTCGCCGCTTTCTTCCGGGCGCTCGTCCGGGCTCTCGAGCAGCGGCGATTGCCGTCCCGCAAAGTACGACCGAAAGCGCCCCTCCACCATGGCGCCGAGGGTACGGACCCGCCGCGGCCCCTGCGGGGCGAAGTCGGCCTGCCCGCTTTCGTCGACCTTCGGCATCACGTCCGGGTCCTCCGACACCCAGCTTTGCGGCGAGCTCTCGAGCAGCGGCGTCACGGTTCGCTGATGACCCTCGCCGCTGCCGACCTCCAGCGGCGAGGCCCAGGCCACCGTCACCTGCGGCAGGCCCGAGGTGATCGCCGCGTCTGGGTTGAGCTCCGGGGGCCGGACGTCCACGAAGTACGGGTAGTCGAGCATCACCATCTCCTGGAAGGTGAACCCGCCTGCCTGCCGGGTCACGGGGGCCGGGAACGCCGCGTTCCGCGGGTCCATCACCATGCCGGACCCCACGCTCACGCCGTGGTGCGCGAGCCAGTCCTCGAGCCCCGACGTCCGCGGCTGCGCGGACAACGACCGTTGGGTGAGATCTGCGGAATGACTGCCGGTGGAGACGACCACGGTACCGCCCTTCATCAGGAACTGATCCACCGCGAACACCTCCCGCTCGGTCAGCTCCCGCGGGGCGAGCAGCATCAGCACCTCGGCCGACTCCGGTGCCCTCCCGTCCTCGAGCTCGGCGTCCACCACCTGGACGTCCCGGCCGAGAAACTCGCGCAGGCGACTGAAGCTGGCGCCACTCACCGGGTGACGCATGCCGGCCCCCGGCGGTCGGGCTTCCGGCGCCGCGACCGCCACGGTGGTCAGCATCCCGCTGGCGAACCGTTTGAGCCCGTCCTCGATGGCCCGCCGCGTGGCCTCCCCGGAGAGCGCGTCCGGCAAGGGCACCTGAAGGAAGGTGTCCCCATCCGTTAGCGTGAGGTAGAAGTAGAAGCGATTGGTATCGAATACGCTGGCCGCCATGGGCTGGAGCCCGTGCTCCTCCCGCAGCTCCTGCGCGACGGTGCCGTCTCCGGCCTCCGGGTCGACGATCTCGGCGGTGAAGCGGTTGCCACCTTCCGCGGACAGGGCATCGAGCACGTCCTCGAGCACGGACCGGTACTCGACCAGTGCCGGGGGCAGCTTCCGGTCCGCCGAGAGGTAGCCCACGAACTCGACCGGCTCGCGGAGGCTCGAGAACACGCTGCCGCCGCCCCGGTACTCGGACATGACTTTCTTGATGGCGCGGGTCACGTCGAATTCCGGATTCCGTAGCTGCACGTCCAGGTCCGACTCGCCCTCCGCCTTGACCTCGATGAGATCGCGAAAGCCGAGCACTTCGTATTCATCGCCATAGCTCACGAGGACGTCGAAGTAGGAGTTCACCAGGCTCGATTCGTAACGGTCCTCGACCTGGAAGGGGACCGGGCGGATGCCGTAGCGGGCATTCGCCGCCTCTTCCAACTCGGGGTTCTTCGCGGGATCGACGATCTCCACCCGCACGTCGCCGCCGCCCACCACCTCGTACTCGTTCAGCAGATCCCGCAGCCGCGGCACCAATGGCGCCAGCAGCGGGTGCGTTTTCTCGCTGAAGTAGCCGCGGATGAGCAGCGGCTCGTCGAGCCGCGCCAGATACTGCCGCGTGGCGGCGGAGATGGAATAGACGTCGCCCTCGGTGACGTCCGCCCGCAAAAACGGAAGCTGGGAGAGCCAGACGTTGGCCCCCGCCAGGTTCGCCGCCAGCAACAGCGTGCCGAGCATCCAGCCGCGGTGGCGGGACGGCGCGCCGTCGCGAGCCCAGCGTTGCACTTCCAGCGCATAGGCGTTCAGGGTCAGGAAAACCGCCCCCAGGGACACGTAGTAGTAGAGATCCCGGAGGTCCAGCACGCCCCGGGTGATGGACTCGAACCGGGCGCCGGTGCCGACCCAACGCAGCACCTCCTCCCACGAGCCGCCCACCAGATTCGTCAGCACCGGGCTGCCCGCGAGATAGAACGCACCGGCGAGGAACGACGCCAGGATCAGGCTCACGATCTGACTGTCGGTGCGGGCGCTGACGAACAGGCCGATGGCAAGATACGCGCCGCCCAGGAGCATGGCCGCGAGGTAACCTGCGACCACCGGCCCCCAGTCCAGGTTGGCGACGAACGCCACCGTTACCGGCAGCGGCAGCGTCAGCAGCAGCGCCAGCCCCAGCAGCAGCCAGCAGGCGACGAACTTGCCGAGCACGAACTCCCAGCCGCTCACCGGCAGCGTGGCCACGAACTCCACCGTGCCGGTGCGCCGCTCCTCGCTCCACATGCGCATGGTCAGTGCTGCGCACAGGAAGATGAGCAGCACCGGCATCCACTCGAACATCGGCCGGACGTCGGCGATGTTGCGGGCGAAAAATGCCTCGCCCCAGAAGAACACGAACAGGGTGACCGCGAGAAACGCCAGCAGGAACAGATAGCCGATGGGCGATGCGAAGAACAGGGTGAGCTCTTTGCGCGCTACGCGCCGAACCACATCAAGCCGCATGCGTCGTCTCCTCCTCGCCTCCGTCGCGGTCGGACAACTCCATCTCGCCCACTTCCCGGAATACCGATTCCAGATCGCGCTGGGCCGGCGCCAGCTCGTAGACCGGCCAGCCCGCATTCACCAGCGCCGCCGCCGCCCGTCCGGCCACGGCGTCCACGTGATCGCCACACTCGAGCTCCCACCCCCCGATCTCCGGATGGCGGACACCGGCCACCCCCGCCACCGCTTCCAGCGCTGCCAGCGGCTCGGCATCGGGGGCCGTGCGCAGCCGCAGGCGATTGCTGCTGCGCAGATCGTCCAGCCGCTCGTCCACCGCCAGCACCCCGGCATGAACCATGAGCACCCGATCACACAGGGCGTTGACCTCCTGCATGATGTGGGTGGAGAGGACCACGGTGGCGTGCTCCGAGAGTTCCTTGATGAGCGCCCGCATGTGCTGGGTCTGGCTGGGGTCGAGCCCGTTGGTGGGCTCGTCGAGCACGAGAATGCGCGGCTCGTGAAGGATGGCCTGGGCCACGCCCAGGCGCTGCTTGTAGCCGCGGGACAGGGTGGCGATGGGATCGAGGGCCTTCGCCCCGAGCTCCGTCGCCGCCACCGCGCGCCGCACCGCCGCCTCGGGGTCGACCTTCCGGAGCTCCGCCACATAGGCCAGGTAGTCGGCCACGCTCATCTCCGGATACAGGGGCACGTTCTCGGGCAGGTAACCC
>JBMCWS010000046.1:0-20195 GCA_048621375.1 Pseudomonadota bacterium
GAGCAGGCGGCTCAGGCCGTGCGTGAGGACTACCAGCGCAAGCTGGCGCAGATCGAACAACGACCGAAGGCAGCCGAGCGTGCGTTCAAAGCGTCGAAAACGGCACGCAAACAAGCCAAACGGCGGGTCGACGCGCACGAGCGAAAGGTCAGCGAAATGTATGAGAAGTGCGGCTGCTACTGGGACAAGCTGTGCCTGGTGTCGCAGCCGAGCGGGTTGAGCGCGGCGGAGATGAGGGCCGCCGAGCGCCGTGAAGAGCGCACGCGAAAGGCGTGCCGGGAGTATGCGAGCACCCGGGATCCCGACCGCAAGGCCAAGCTTCGCCGGAAGTTCGACGAGATCGATGCCGAGTACAAGGCAAAGCGCAAGGCGCTGGCGCGGGAACGGCGCGCCGCCGAGCGGGCCCGGGAGCGGGAGTGGGCGCGCCAGCAGCGCGAGCGGGCTCAGGAGGTACGCGAGCGCGAGGCGCGGCTGCTCGCACAGAAACAGGAGCAAATCGAGGAGAAACGCGAGTCGTGCTCGAAATGGGTCAACAAATCGGGTGCCTACCCCTGCGGGTGCGGGCCGTTCGTCTCGCAGCAGCGGCGCGACCAGATGCAATACTGCATGAAGTAGTTTGCCGGGAGGACGGCAACCACCCGACGCAGAGGTTTAGATGTGAGGTGGCTCGAGAATTTGCTGGATTCGATTGTTCCGGCCGTTGAAGTTCGGGACGAGATCCGGTGCCAGATCGGGAAACAGGAACTCGCCGGGATCATCACGGGTATCAGGCCGAAAAAGATGCATATACGGCGCTTTTGGGCCAGCGCCTGGAGTCTGCGAAGAAGCTCATAGAAAGTCAGTTGAAGGACGTTCCCTGAAGCAGAGGGACTCTCGGGAGCTGAGCAAGGGTGGCAAGCGGCGTGGCAAACAAACCGGGACAACAGTCCACGTACGAACCAGCCCCGGGGATCGGCTGCGGTTGTCTGCTGGATTCTCATCGTAACCTGTGCTGCGATAGGACTGCTGTCGTTAGGAGCTTGGATGGTGCAGCCGGGCAGCGGACTGCCCCTCCTCGAGATACTCTTGCCGATGCTCGCGATTGTTGGAGCAATTGCGCGGTTGCGGGGATGGGCTCCTCCGCCAACAGGCGGCTCCGGTGGAGGAGGGCCTTGATCTATAGCCACGGGCTCTAAAGGAGGCGACCAACGGTCGTCCGGGCAACACCGGGAGGACGCCGTGATCGTGCCAAAACACAAGCAAATCGGCGGCCTTGTTGCCTGGCTCGCGATCTGCTTCATTGCCGCATCCATCGGCGCTGCCGCATCAGTGCAGGCCGGCTCGTTCTATACGCAGCTCGCGCGGCCGGAATGGGCACCACCTTCGGGGTGGTTCGGCCCCGTGTGGACAATTCTGTACGTGCTCATGGGTATCTCGGCTTGGCTGGTTTGGCGGACCGGAGGATTTCGTTCCGCACGCACAGCCCTCACCCTGTTTCTAGTACAACTCGGGTTCAACGCGATTTGGAGTTGGTTGTTCTTCGGATGGCACCTGGGTGCCTTGGCCTTCATGGACGTCATTCTGCTTTGGGGGCTCATCGTCGCAACACTCGTTGCATTCTGGCGTATCAAGCCGTTTGCCGGAGTACTACTCATCCCGTACTTGCTATGGGTGAGCTTCGCCGCTGCGCTGAACTATTCAGTATGGCAACTCAATCCGCAGGTTTTGGGGTGATGATGAACATCGCCGGGCTATGTACCTCACCAACTTCAGCGCTATAAGGCGTCCGTTTGTCCTGTGAAGTTAAGGATTTCAGAATGCACAGAGGTAGATGCCTATGCGGGCGGGTTCAGTATGAGTACGTCGGGGAGATTGATGAGATCTCCATGTGCCACTGCTCCCAGTGCCGAAAGGGCCAGGGCTCGGCCTTCGTCGCTGTCGCCCCCGTTCAGGCCGATGACCTGAAGTTCATCCAAGGCCGCGAGTACCTGAAGGAGTTCAGGGCCACCCCGAACAAAGCCAGGGTTTTCTGCTCCGAGTGCGGGAGCCCGCTATACAGCGCGCGGGATGATTGTCCCGCGGTCAAGCGCTTACGGCTGGGCACGCTCGAAACCCCGGTTCAAGCGAGCAAGCAGTACCACGCCTTCGTCGCGTCGAAGGCGAGCTGGTACGAAATCAAGGACGGCTTTCCGCAGCATGAAGGTTTGCCGGATGACAAAAACGTACAGGCATAATAAGCGCTTGGAGACGGCCGTCCGAAAGCCCCGTAAGGCTTTGGGCCGGCAGCTCAAGCGACCGGGCCAACTCGGCGGCCAATGAAATCGTTGCCGCTTGCGCATTAACCGCTATCCTAACTGGCCCCGCTGCCGAGATTGACGATGATCAGAATCGCAGCGACGGCCACTAGCACCAGGCCCAGAGGGTGCCCCAGCCGCGGGCCCCACGGGGCGTTCTTCTCGAGCCCCATGATCACCCCGAGCACGAGCATCCACGCCAGATGCGCCGTGCCCACGGCGAACATGAGCAGCATCAGGGCCCAGCAGCAGCCCACGCAGAAGGCGCCGTGCTCCGCGCCCAGCCGGAAAGCGCGCAACCGTTCCCGCCCGCCTTGCCAGCGCGACAGCACGAAGCCGAGCGGTGTCCGGCAGCGGTCGAGGCAACGGTACTTCCAAGGCGAGAACTGGAAGCCGCCGGCCAACAGGAACAGCACTGTGGCCATTGCCCAGCCGGGCGGGGCGAGGGTGGCGAGATATCCGTTCAGCCCGAGCTGTAGTGCATAGACTGCAAGACCCACGCCCGTCCACGCGGCCACATAGCCGAGAAGCATCAACGCGACCAGCGTCGGCGCATTGGGCCGGCGGCTGACCAGGCGCCGGAAAACCTCCGCGACGGGGATCGTCGCCGGCAGCATCATGGCCACGGTCATGAGCACCCAGCCGGCCACGAACAGGCTGGCACCGAGAGGCGCGGCAGGGTCGATGGCGGGCGAGTGCATTCCGTGCCCGGCGTGGACGTGGAAGATCACACCCCACGGCGACCGCTCCAGCCACCATAGTGCCGCCCACGCCAGTGCCACAAGCCCGATCAACGTCAGCGTCAGGATGCGCCGATGCAGGACCGCGGCCGTCAACGTATGGACCGGGTATCGAGCCGGCCTCGCTCAGGCGGCCGCCGATTCGTCGTGCTCGAACACGAACGGACCCGAGATGGCGTTGTGGCCGGTGATCTCGATGTCCTGGCCCAGCGCTTCGCTGCGTTGCCTGAACCGGGACGCCTTGGCCACGTAAGCGGGCGAGCCCGGTATGGTCGAGAACAGCGACTCCACGAGCTTGGTGGGCTCGCCGCTGGGGCCGACGAACGGCTCCAGGTCGGCATCCACCACGTCTGCCACACGGAATGTACCCTTGCCGCCCTCCACGTCGATTTCGATGGGGGCCTTGCGCACGTCGATGACTTCGCCGATGAGCTGGGCGAGATCGGCCAGCGGCCCGCCGGCCTCACCGTGAAAGACGCGCCGCAATGCCTCCTTTTGCGCCTCGGAGGCAGACTCGTCCAGGTAGTTGATCACCTGCCAGTCGCCCTCGAAGACGTTGCCGGGAATGTGCACCACGTCGACCCACGTGAGGCCGGATACGTCTACGCCGTCCACCTGGCCGCTCTTGATGTGATAGGCGAGGGACGAGTCGCAGCTTCCGCCGTCGGGATCCTCTCCCACCCAGCACGGGCAAAGTGTGTTGCAGGTGCAGACCTCCAGCAGATTACCTTCCATTCTGTATGCCATGCGAGTTCCTCCTCAGTTGCTCGTCACTCCCCGGATCTGGAAGCTCACCGTCTGCTCGACCGGCGATGGTAGAATCCAAGTCACTGCAACCATCATTCCAGCGGGATCTGCGCATGAGAAATTCGCAAGGGCGGGGGCTGACCCGCGACGACGTGACCGAATGGCTCGAGGGTTACAAAGCAGCCTGGGAGACGCGGGACGCGGACAAGGTCGTGGCGCTGTTTACCGAAGACGCGACGTATCAGGAGCTTCCCTGCGCCGCCCCCCTCGAGGGCCGTCAGGGCATCCGTGACTACTGGACTGAGGCCACCGGCGGTCAGCAGGACGTCGACTTCTCATACCAAGTACTTTCGGTATCCGGCAACACCGGAATCGCCCACTGGCGAACGAACTTCACACGAATACCTTCCGGCTCGAGGGCTCTCGTCGACGGCATCTTCGTCCTCGAGTTCACGCCGAATGGCCTGTGCGAGAGCCTGAAGGAATGGTGGCATGTACAGGAGCAGCCTATTGGCGAGGAGCAGTGACCGCGAGCGGTGAGCGCGGTCACCACGAAAGCCGGGCCGCCGGCATCCCCAGGTAGACTGTGAGAATGCACAAAGTTCGGCCAACGCAACGACCCTGATGATCGGGGCGTCGTTCCATTCAGGACAACAGATACACCAGGTAACCCGCATAGCCCGCGAACAGCAACCCGCCCTCCACCCGGCCCAGACGCCAGCCGGTTCGCGCCAGCGGCAGCAGTAGCAGGCCCAGCGCGAGCATGACCCCCAGGTCGACGGCCGACATGCCGGTGCCGTCCAGGGGCCGCGCCAGCGAGGCTGCGCCGAGGATGCCGAGGAGGTTGAAGATGTTCGAGCCGACGATGTTGCCCACGGCGATGTCGCCCTCGCGCCGGGCCGCCGCCAGGACGGAGGTGGCGAGCTCCGGCAGGCTCGTTCCGACGGCAACGATGGTGAGCCCGATCACGGCTTCGCTCACGCCCAGGGCCTCGGCGAGCGAGACGCCGCCGCTGACCAGCAGCCGTGCCCCCGCCACCAGCAAGGTCAGTCCGCCGATGACGAAAGCGAGGCTGCGCTGTGTGCCCATTTCGCTGGGGAGGACCTCTGCGTGCACCGTCCCGGCGGTCTGCCGGCGCGCCGCCCGGAGGATCCAGACCGTGTAAACCAGCAGGCCGGTGATGAGCAGCGCGCCCTCCACGCGGCCGAGCATCTGATCCCGAAGCAGCACGATGCCTGCCAGGGTGACCGAGACCATGACGGGCACTTCCACCCGAACCACCCGCGCATTCACGGTCAGGGGATGAAGAAGCGCCGACAGCCCGAGAATGAGGGCGATGTTGGCGACGTTGGATCCGACGACGTTGCCGGCGGCGATGGCGGCCGCGCCGGACAGGGCACCGCCCACGCTCACCACCAGTTCCGGCATGCTGGTCCCGAAGGCGACCACGGTGAGACCGATGGCGAGGGGCGTCAGCTTGAAATGCCGGGCCAGGCTGACACTGCCGCGCACCAGGCCCTCGGCCCCGAAATACAGGAGCACCATCCCGGCCGCGACGCTGATGATGTCGAGCAGCATCCGCTCAGTCGGTTTGCCTCAGTCGAGCCGCGATCGAATGTCCTCGAGTTGGCGCTCCACGCGGGTGAGCTGATCCGCCAGCTCGTGGCGCTCGGCGCTGCCACGCTCGTGGACGCCGGCCTCCCGTTCTTCCGTCATCACCTCGAGGATGATGCCCACCATCATGTTCAGGAACACGAAGGCCGTGAGAAAGATGAACGTCAGATAGAATACCCAGCTCAAGGGGTAGACAGCCATGGTCTCGTACATGACGTCGGTCCAGTCCTCGAAGGTGGCGATGCGGAACAGGGTGAGCATCGAGATCGCCACGTCGCCCCAGAGCGCCTCATTGATGCCGCCGAAGAACAGCGACCCCACCGTGCCGTAGATGTAGAAGATCAGGAACATGAGCAGCGCCACGTACCCCATGCGCGGGATCGCCTTCAACAGCGCGGTGATGAGGTGGCGCAGCTCGGGCACCACCGACACCAGACGCAGCACACGGAATACCCGCAGCAGCCGGCCGATCAGAACCGCGTCCGCGTGCTGCATAGGCACGAGGCTGCCCAGCACGACGATGGTGTCGAAGACGTTCCAGCCGCTCGCGAAGAAGCGCTTGCGGTCTTCGCAGGCGGTGAAGCGCAACAGAATCTCCACCAGGAAGAAGAGCGTGATGCCCGAATCCACCACGCCGAGCGCCCGGGCCGCGGCCGGGGAGATGTCGTAGGTCTTCGCACCGATGGTGATGGCGGAGAAGATGATGACAGCCACCACCAGACCCTGAAAGATGCGGCTTTGCTCGATCCTCCGCAGCGTCGCGCTCGGTGGCGAGCCGGCCTGGTTGCTCAAGTAGCCTTCGTTGCCGGGGTCGGACATTCGCGGAACCTGCTGACGTCGAATGAAACGGCCCGCGATTGTAACCGCGGGCGCGCCGCGATTCGCGGCGCCGTCAGCGGCGGGCGACGGTGCCGGGCGCGCTAGGTATCAACGCACGACGCCAGCACCGCCTCCCATTGCCCCGGCGTGAGCGCGTCGCGGCCTTCGCGGGCGCGCGAGCGGGTCTCTGTCATGCGCGCCCGGCTGGTAGGATGACTCGACAGCAGCTCGAGCGCTTCCGGCATGCTGCCGGAGGCCGCCTCGAGCTTGCCGAAGAACCGGGGCAGGCCCCGGGAATCGAGGCCGGCCGCGTTCAAGAGCGCCATGGCGGTGCGGTCGGCTTCGGCTTCGGCGGCGCGGCTGTGGGCCATGTTGGCCATGAAGCCCACCGCGTCCCCCGCGAGCGCCCCGAACCCGGAGGCGTCGCCCGTGATCAGGCTGAGGATTACGCCGTAGCCGCTGCGCCGCACGAGCTGCTCCGTGGGATGCCGCTCCACCCCATGGGCCACCTCGTGGGCCAGCACCCCCGCCACCTCGTTGGGGCCGTCCGCCTCGCGCAGAAGCCCCCGGAAGACGGCGAGCCGGCCGCCGGGCAAGGCGAAGGCGTTGACCGCGTCAGACTCGAGAATGCGCACCCGGAACTCGTAGCGAGTGTCCGCCTGCGCCGCGATTTCGTCCACCAGTTCCTGCACGTAGTCGGCGCCCGGCTGGCCCGCGCAGGCGCCGTGGATGCGCTCGAAGTCCGCCATGAGGGTCGAGGCGAGGCGCTCCTCCCACGCCAGCGGCACCATCCGCGTCACGGGGCCGGCGCCGAGATGCACCGCGCCCATCAGGGCGGCCACGGTGGCCACCAGGGCACCGCCCCAGAGCATCACCCGGTAAAACGGCCCCCGGCTGCCGTGATAGCGTCGGCGCAAGTGCGGCGCGGCGGCGATCAGCTTGTCGACCAGGTTGTGGTCTTCCAGCGTGAGCCGGGCATCCGGCCAGTCCCGGTGCTTCAACCGTACCGGCTGGCCGGCGTAGATCTCCTCGGCGAGCGCCAGGCCCTCGAGGGGGAGTTCCGCCACGGCACGGTCGCGGTCGGCGTCGGTGACCACCAGTCGGCGACCGAACAGGCGCACGCGCACCGGTACCCGGCGCGCGCTCCGGCCGTCGTTCCACGAGCCGGGGTGGCTCATGCCGCGCTAGACGGCGCCCAGCTCGAAGGCCTCGGCGAAGCCTTCGCCCACGGCTTCGGCTTCCCCCTGAGCCTGGCGGATGGCGTCGTAGTCGATGCGTCCGGTGACAGTCACGTGCTCGCCGAGGTGGCGCGCGGTGCGGGTCATCACCCACGGCATCCCGAGCCCCAGGGTGAGTAGGACGATGAGGCCGTTGGTGAAGAAGAACCACGCCAGCGCCAGGTTGCTTTCCTGCACCTCGAAGCGCACGTCCCCGGCGGAGAGGTGGGCCAGCGAGTAACGGTACTCAGCGGCCCGGTACCATAGCCACACCAGGCCGAGGGTGGGAATGGTGAGCAGTACCGCGACGATGAAGCGGCCGAACATATCGCCGCCCTTGCCGTCGAAGTCGAACTCCTTGGAGCCGAACCGGGCGTTCCCCAGCATGTTCGCGATCAGCTTCATGCGCATGAACGGCGTGTACAGCCCGAGGGTCAGTGCCGTGAGCAGGCCGTGCCCGAGCACCTTGAGGCCGTGGTCCCAGCCCGAGCCCGCGAGGCCGAAACGAATGCCGCGCAGCCGGGTGCGGGTGAGCCGGTACCGCTGAGCGCTGTAGGTGGCGAAACCGATGAGCACCGGCAGCGCGAAATACATGGCGACGATCACCACGGCGCCCACGGCGGGGGCGAGGGCGTTGACCGCGACCACGCCGAGGGCCACGGCCCCCAGGATGACGATGGCCTTCAGAAACCCGACGAAGAGCTCGAGCCCCGTGCCGGTGTATTCCAGCCGTTCGCCGTCGAAGCTGGTCTGCGACCAGAGATAGCGGCGCACCCGGGTCTTGCCCCAGAAATGATAGATCCCGAGGGTGAGGATCTTCAGTACCACGTTGACGAGGAAAATAACGAACAGCTCGGTCCCTCGGCCGTGGTGGACGAGACGGTTGGCGCCGTCCTGTTGCACGGGTTGGTTCATGGGTTTCTCTCCACGCTTCTCGGTCGTTCGGTGTTGTTTTTCTGCAACGCTGGAGCGTTCGCTGTAACGCGCGGGCGCCAGCGAGCGCCGGAACGCACGTCTTCAGTATAGAAGGTGCCGGGATGCCGAAAATGCGGACTCGATTCCGGAGTGAGTAATTGCTCAGGGTGCGGCGGTCACCCGCCAGACGGCGTTGCCCACGTCGTCGGCCACCAGCAGGGCGCCGTCGCGGGCCATGGCGACCCCGGCCGGCCGGCCCCGGGCCTCACCGTCCTCGGTGAGGAAGCTGGTCAGCACGTCCACCGGCATGCCGGCGGGCTCGCCGTTCTCGAACGGCACGAAAATTACCTTGTAGCCGCTTCGCGGGTCGCGGTTCCAGGAGCCGTGCTGACCCACGAACATGCCCGGCCCCAGCTCCGCCGCTAGCGCGTGTTCCGTGGCGTAGGCGAGGCCCAGGGAGGCGGTGTGCGGGCCGAGGGCATAGTCGGGGGTGAGGGCGGAAGCCACCGCGTCCGGGTCCTGGGGCTCGACGCGTTCGTCCACGTGACCACCGAAGTAGCTGTACGGCCAGCCGTAGAAGCCACCACGTTGCACCGTGGTCATGTAGTCGGGAACCAGGTCGCCGCCCAGGCCGTCGCGCTCGTTCACCGCCGTCCACAGCGCGCCGGTCTCGGGCACCCACGCCAGCCCGTTGGGGTTGCGCAGTCCCGACGCATATACTCGGTGGGCGCCGCTGTCGCGCGTCACCTGCAGGATGGCCGCGCGCTCGTACTCCGCAGTCATGCCGTTCTCGGCGATGTTGCTGTTCGAGCCCACGGTGGCGTAGAGGTAGCGGTCGTCGGGGCCGGCGATGATGTTCTTGGTCCAATGATGATTGATGGGGCCCGCCGGCAGCTCCGTGAGCGTCTCGCCGGCCGCGTCGATGCGTGTCTGCCCCGCTCGATACGGGAAGCGCACGATGGCGTCGGTGTTCGCCACGTAGAGATCGTTCCCCACCAGAGCCATGCCGAAGGGCGAGTACAGATCGTCCAGGAGCACGTGGCGCTCGTCCGCCACCCCGTCGCCGTCGGTGTCGCGCAGCAGGGTGATGCGGTCGGCGCTGGGCACCGCCGCCCCCGCGCGCTCCATCACCCGGCGCATGATCCAGCCGCGGATGCCGCCGCGGCCGCCCGGTTTCTCGGGGGCGTTGCTCTCCGCGACCAGCACGTCGCCGTTCGGCAGCACGTGCAGCCACCGCGGATGGTCGAGGCCGCGGGCGAAGGCGGTCACCGTCGCGCCCGTCATGGCCTCGGGCCGGGCGTTCTCCGGCCAGCCCACCGCCGGAGCGATGTTGACCGTGGGAAACCACCCGGAGGAGGGAGGCGGCAGTTGCGGGTCGGGGCCGGTTCCCGCGGCAACCGGTAGCTGGGCCCGGCTGCCGCATCCGCCCAGCACGACGAGTGTGAGCACGGCCAGCATTGCCGGGCCGGTTCGGCGACTGCAGAAGCGTGGTTGGCTCATCATCGCTCCCGGTGGACGTAGGCGTGGTTCCTATCCAGGCACGTTTTCATGCGCCGCGCCTGCAAGCGCCACGCCAGCATCCGCCCGGAAACAGTCGGCGTGGGGCGGCGGCAAACGCGCGCTGGTTCCCGTTCCGCCGTTCACAGGCGCTGGGAGATCGCAATCTCCCTGCTGCCCTCCGGCAGCGAGACGAGTGTGCCGTCCTCGCCCAGGGTGACGCCGCCGTCGTAGACCCGGTCCACGCCATCGAGGAAGGCGGCGCCGAGACCGGGCACCGGCAGCGGAGGCAGCACGTGGTAGTAGAGCAGGTGGTCGACGCCGGCCGCCGCCGCGACCTCGGCCGCCTCCGTCGGGGTGGTGTGGTACCTGAGGATGTCGTCGGTGATGCGCACCACGTTGCCCCGGCCGGCCCGGCGCGCGGCGCGACTCATGATGCCCACCAGGTGCGGCGCCAGCGCCTCGTGCACCAGCAGGTCGGCGTCGGTGGCGAACCGGGTGAGGTTTTGTGAGCTGGCGGTGTCGCCGCTGATCACCAGCGACCGGCCGCGGTAGTCGAACCGGTAGCCGACGGCGGGCGTGGCGGGCTCGTGGGGCACGGCGAACGCGGTGACCGTGAGCCCGCCGTCTCTCCAGACCGTGGCCGCCTTCCCCTGGGGCGGCGTGGTGAACGGATGCGCCGTGCTGCCCGCCCCTGCGGGCGGCGCCACCTCGGTGCCGTGGTGGGCGGTGCGATAGCCGGCATCCAGCCGATAGGCGGCGTTGAAACCCGCCACCACCTCGGCGACGCCGGTGGGGCCGTGCACCGGCAGCGGCGCTTCGTGGCGGCCGGTGGTCCAGCGCAGCAGGGCCATCTGCCCCAGGCCGTCGATGTGATCGGAGTGAAAGTGGGTGAGGAACAGCGCTTCGATGCGCCCGGGCACGATGCCCAGACGCTGCAGGTTGGTGGCGCCGCCGGAGCCGGCGTCCACCACCACCACCGTATCGCCCGCGATCACGGCCGCGCACGGTCCGGAGCGCTCCGGGTCGGGCAACGGCGCTCCGGCACCGCAGAGGATCAGGTGCAGTCCGTCGGGCAGCGCGGCCACGGGGTCTGAGGCCATGCGGCTGTTCAAGGCGCGCTCGAGCAGATGCGGGGCGAGATCGCCACGGAACAGGTAGACGCCGCCGGCGAGCAGCACGACGACAATCAGCAGAGCGGTTCTGCCCATCTCTCTCTCCCCCGGTCCCGCGTGTGATGCTACGTGCTCGCAACGCCGCCCGCCACTGGCGGCGCGCGGGGACTGGACACGAACCTATAATGCGTTTTAACTTCGGAGCCGCAACATACGGGAGGACGCCATGATCAAGCCGCTCGAGGAAGCGCTCGCCGAGCTCGATTTCGATCCGGACGAACTGCGCGAGAAGTACCGGCGCGAGCGGAACAAACGCATCCGCTCGGACGGGGACGAGCAGTACATCGAGATGGACGGCGCGTTCGCGCATTTCGCCGACGAGGATCCGTACGCGGAGCCGGGCTACACCCGGGAGCCCCTCGACGAGGACGTCGACGTGGCCATCGTCGGCGGCGGCTTCAGCGGCATGCTCGCCGCCACCAGGCTCAAGGAGCGGGGCATAGACCACGTGCGCATCATCGAGTCCGGCGCCGACTTCGGCGGCACCTGGTACTGGAACCGGTATCCCGGGGCCCAGTGCGACATCGAGTCGTACTGCTATCTGCCGCTCCTGGAGGAGCTGGGCTACATCCCCAGGGAGAAGTACTCCTACGCGCCGGAGATCTACGAGCACTCCCGGCGCATTGGTCACCACTACGGGCTCTATGATCTGGCCGCGTTCCGCACCCGGGTGACGGAGCTGCGCTGGGACGAGGGCATCGGCCGCTGGCGGGTCTCCACCAACAACGACGACGCCATCCGGGCGCGGTTCGTGATTCAGGCCATCGGCACGGCCAGCCGACCGAAGCTGCCGGGCATTCCGGGCATCCAGGAATTCGAGGGGCACGCGTTCCACACCAGCCGCTGGGATTACGGGTACACCGGCGGCGACCACAGCGGCGGGCTGGTGAAGCTCGCCGACAAGCGCGTGGCGGTGATCGGCACCGGCGCCACGGCCATTCAATGCGTGCCGTTTCTGGGCGAGCACGCCGAACGCCTGTACGTCTTTCAGCGCACGCCGTCGTCCGTCGACATGCGTGGCAACGAGCCCACGGACCCGGAGTGGGCGAAGTCCCTGAAGCCCGGGTGGCAGCGGGAGCGCCGCGAGAATTTCGCCGACATCGTCAACGGGCGCCCGTTCGAGGTAGACCTGGTGGCGGACCGCTGGACCGACATCTTCCACCGGCTGCAGGCGTCGCTGCGCTCGCCGGAGCAGATGGATCCGGAGGAGATCACGCTGCGCGCCGAGATCGCCGACTTCCAGAAGATGAACGAGATCCGCGCCCGCGTGGACGAGATGGTGGAGGATCCCGAGACCGCGGAGGCGCTGAAGCCCTGGTACCGGCAGTTCTGCAAGCGCCCCACCTTCAACGATGACTACCTGGCCACGTTCAACCGGCCCAATGTCCAGCTCGTGGACGTGAGCGAGAGTCAGGGGGTGGAGCGCATCAGCCGCAACGGCGTGGTGGCGAACGGTGTGGAGTACGAGGTGGACTGCATCGTGTTCGCGACCGGCTTCGAGATCACCTCGGCGCCGCGGCGGCGGGTGAGCTTCGACGTGGTCGGCCGCGGCGGCCAGTCGCTGTTCGACCACTGGAAGGACGGCCTGCGCACGCTGCACGGGATGTCGAGTCACGGCTTTCCGAACTGGTTCTACATCGGCGTGAACCAGAACGGGCTGTCGGTGAACATGACCGCCATGTTCGACGACCAGGCCCGCCACATCGCCTACATCATCGACGAGGTGGGCCAGCGCGGCATGCGGGTGGCCGAGGTAACTGCGGAGGCCGAGGCGGCCTGGGTCGCGGAGATCCGCCGCCTGGCGGTGAGCAACCAGGAGTTCCAGGAGTCCTGCACTCCCGGGTACTACAACAACGAAGGCCAGGTCACCCGGGGCGGCGGAATTGGCAGCGAGGTCTACGCGCCGGGCATCAATGCTTTCAACGCGCTTCTCGCGGAGTGGCGTGAGGCGGGTGAGCTCGATGGGTTCGAGCTGCGCTGATCAGCCGGCCAGGCGCCCGTCGCGGTAGTCGGCGAGCGCCTGCTCGATCTCGGCGCGGGTGTTCATGACGAACGGCCCGTACTGGACCACCGGCTCGTTCACCGGCGCGGCCGCGAGCAGCAGCACCCGCGCGCCCGCGCTTCCCGCCCGCACCACGAGCCGGCCGCCTTCGGCGAGTATGGCGGCGCTCGCGCGCTCGAGGCTGTGGCTGCCGATGCTAGCCGCGCCCCGGTAGAGATAGGCGAACGCGGCGTGCGCCGGGGGCAGACGCGTCTCGAGCACACCGTCGGGCGCGAGGTCTACGTCGGCGAACAGCGGATCGAGGGTGGTGGCGCCGTCGCCGTTGACGGGGCCGCAAACGGTGGCGTCCACCAGTGGGAGCCGGCCGGCGATCACCCGGGCTCTGCCGCCGCGCCAGCGGTGCTGCGCCACCTGCTCAGGCGTCAGGTCGCGGTAGGAGGCCGGCTGCAGCTTCTCGCGCCGCGGCAGGTTGATCCAGAGCTGAAAGCCGTGCATGCGTCCTTCGCTCTGTTGCGGCATCTCGGAATGGACGATGCCCCGGCCGGCCACCATCCACTGGGCGCCCCCCGGCCCCAGGTCGCCGTGGTTGCCGAGGTGGTCCTGGTGGCGCATGTGCCCTTCGAGCATGTACGTCACCGTCTGGAAGCCGCGGTGCGGGTGCTCGGGGAATCCGGCCAGGTAATCGTCGGGGTCGTCGGAGTAGAACTCGTCGAGCATCAGAAACGGGTCGAGCCGCGCGTACTGGGTGCTGCCCAGGCTGCGGCGCAGGCGCACGCCGGCACCGTCGGATGCCGGAACGGCACTGATGGTCCGCACCACGTGGCGGAATCGGTCGATCATGGTCGGCGGCTCCCTGCTTTATCCTGTTCTAGCCCGTGTTGCGCAACCCGCTGGCGATCCCGGCCATGGTCACCTGCAACGCCTGTTCCACTGCCCGTGGCGGCGTTTCGCTCTCGCGCCAGCGTCCCATGAGCTCTGCCTGCAGCAGGTGCAGCGGGTCGAGATAGGTGTTGCGCACGACGAGCGACTCGGCGAGCTCCGGGTCGTGGGTGAGCAACTCGGGCTCGCCGGTGACCTCGAGCACGTCGGCGCTGAGCTGCTCGAGCCGCTCGCAGAGGCGAGTCACCTTGACTTGCTGCTCGGCGGTGGCCAAGCGCTCGGCGTAATAGCGCACCAGGGACTGGTCGGCCTTGGCGAGCACCATCTCGAGCATGTCGACCTGCATGCGGAAGAACGGCCACGCCAGCATGTCCCGGAGCAGAGGCGCGCCGCGGGCGTCGTCCGCAATGTGCAGGGTGTCGTGGAGTGCGGTGTCCGTACCCAGCCAGGCCGGCAGCATCAGCCGCACCTGGGTCCATGCGAACACCCAGGGAATGGCGCGCAGGCTGTCGATGCCGGCGGTGGGCCGGCGCCGGGCGGGGCGGCTGCCCAGGGCGAGTATGCCGAGCTCCTGCTCCGGCGTCAGGGCGCGGAACAAGTCGACGAACGCCGGGTCGTCGCGCACCACCGAGCGATACGAGCCCACGGCGGTGTCCGACAGGGCGGCGATCGCTTCCCGCCAGGGGGCGGTCGGCGCCGGTGGCGGGCTCAACGTGGCGCCCACGGTGGCGGCGACGTAGCGGCGCAGGGTCTGCACCGCCAGGGTGGGCAGACCCAGCTTCCAGCGAATCATCTCGCCCTGCTCGGTGACCCGCAGGGCGCCCGCCACCGAGCCGGGAGGCTGCGAGAGGATGGCGTCCTGGGCGGGCCCGCCGCCCCGGCCCACGGCGCCGCCGCGGCCGTGGAACAATGCGAGGCGCACGCCGTGCCGCGCGGTGACTTCCACCAGGCGTTCCTGGGCCCGGTATTGCGCCCACGCGGCGGCGAGCTGGCCGGCATCCTTGGCGGAGTCGGAATAGCCGATCATCACCTGCTGGTAACCGGCGGCGTAGTCGCGGTACCAGGGGATGGCGCAGAGCGCGTCGATGGTATCGGCGGCGCCCTCGAGGGCCGACAGCGTCTCGAACAGCGGCACCACCGGCAGCGCCCGCTGCAGACCGCTTTCCCGCAGCAGCAGGATCACCGCCAGCACGTCGCTGGGCTCGGCGGCCATGGAAATCACGTACTCGGCGATGCCGGCGGCATTGGCGTCGGCCACCACCCGGCAAGTCTCGATAACCTCGCGGCTGTCGTCGCTCACCGGCCACGCCGCGGGAAACAGCGGCCGGCGGTTCTCGAGCTCGGTCAGCAGGAAGCGCTGGCGGTCCGCTTCGGGCCAGGCGGCGTAGCCCTCGCCGGCGTGGGTGATGCCGAGATAGCGGGTGATCTCGTCGAGCACGGCGGTGTGGCGGGCGGCGTCCTGGCGGATGTCCAGGCGAACCAGATGCACGCCGAACGCGGCCACCCGGCGCAGGGTGGCCAGGAGCGGACCGCCGGCGATGCTGGCCATGCCGCAGGCGTTGAGCGAGCGGTGACACAGCGCCAGCGGCTCGGCGAGGTCCTCGCGGGTGTAGAAGATGCTCGTGAGGTCGTCCGGGGGCGTGGGGTCGAGGCGGCCGGCCCACGCCCGGGTGCGTTCCAGGCGGTCGCGCACCTCGCGCAGCAGCGCCCGGTACGGCTCCGGGGCATCGCCCACCCGTTCCCGCAGCTCGGCGCTGCAGTGGGTCATGGAGAGCGAGGCGCGCAGGCGCTCCACGTCGCGCAGAAACAGATCCGCCGCCATCCAGCGGGCCAGCATCAGCACCTCACGGGTGACCCCGGCAGTGACGTTGGGGTTGCCGTCACGATCGCCGCCCATCCAGGTGGCGAAGCGCACGGGGGCGGCATCTGTGGGAAGCGGCGCCAGGCCCTTCTCCCGCAGCGCGTCGTCGAGCTCACCCAGGAAGCGGGGCAGGGCGTCCCACAGGGAGTTCTCCATCACCGCCAGGCCCCAGCGGGCTTCGTCCTGGGGCGTGGGCCGGGTCTGACGGATCTCGTCGGTGTGCCAGCCCTCGGCGATGAGCCGCTCCAGGGCCCGCTCGGCTTCGGCCGCGGCGGCGCCACCCTGATCCCGGTGGGCCAGGGCCTCGGCGATGGCGTCGTACTTCTGGATCAACGTCCGCCGCAGCACCTCCGTGGGGTGGGCGGTAAGCACCAGCTCGATCTCAAGCGCGTCCAGGGTCTCCGGCAGCCGCGGGTCGTCCGGTAGCGCCAGAACCACCCGGGAGTCCCGGTGCGGCCGGGTCAGGTGATGCTGCTCGGCGATGTTGGCGAGGTTGAGGAACTGATTGAAGGCGCGCGCCACGTCGGCCATGTGGTCGGCGGGGATGCCGGCCAGAAAGCGGCTCAGGCGCTGCCAGTCCGCCTGCCCGCCGGTGCGGGCGCGTTTCGCCAGGGCGCGGATCGTCTCGATGGTCTCCAGAAACGACTCGCCCCGTGCCTCGGCCACCACCTGCCCGAGGATCTCCCCCAGCCGGCGGACGTCGTCGCGCAGCGGTGCCTCGAGATGGCGCAGGGCGCCCCCGCCGCGCGCGGTGGACGGGTCGCGGTCGTCGTTCATGGCGCGAGCCTAGGTGGAACGAATGAGCTTGTCGTAGAGAATCCTCAGCGCGTCGTCGGCCACCGCCTGGCTCACCCCGATGTGAAAGCAGATCTTCGAGGGGCTCTGATCGATGAGCGTCAGCGGAATGTGGTGCTCGCCCAAGACGTTCAGCGCGTCGACGATGGGGTAGGAGTTCTCCTTCAGGCCCATGCCCACGGGGGTGATGACGGAGATGTTGTACACCACGTCCATGAAGTCGGGTTCGAGCTTGCGCTCGATGAGCCGGCGCAGATCGTTGATGCTGCCCTTGAGGTCGTCCTGATCCACCAGCACCGCGATGTCGTCCTTGTCGGCAGGGTAGTGGTAGGTGGCGATGCCGAAGTCGCGGAAGATCTTCAGCAGCTCGGCGGTAAAACCGACGTCTTCGCTCAGGGTGTCTTTCTCGAGGAAGATGTAGGCCATGCTGTCGAGCCGGGCGATACCGACGATCCCCTCCTCCGGCACCCGTTCGTTGAGAATCACCGTGCCGGGCTCGTCCGGGCGGTTGGTGTTGCGAATGTTGATGGGGATCTTGCGCTTTTTGCAGTTGAGCATGGCGTCGACGTGGAAGACGTTGAATCCCTTCGACGACAGCAGGCGGATCTCCTTGAAGGTGAGCCGGGGAATGGCCCGGGCCTCGGCGATCACCCGCGGGTCCACCTCGAATACGCCGTCCACGTCGGTCCAGTTCTCGTAGGTGCCCGCCTCGATGGCATAGGCGATCTCGCCGCCGGTGAGATCCGAGCCGCCGCGGGAGAATACGGCGATGTCGCCGCCGGAGGTGACGCCGTAGAAGCCGGGCACCACGGTCACCGCCTCCGCGCCCCGCAGGGCGGCGATGTTGTCGTAGGCTTCGGGCTGGACCTTGGCGTCGAGATAGGTGTCGGAGACGATGAAGCCGAACTCCTCGGGCAGGCACACTTGCGCCTGCATGCCCGAGCGGCGGAAGTACTCGGCGATCACCCGGGCGTTATAGTGCTCGCCGCGGGACGCGAGAAACGCCGTGCGGCGCTCGCCGGTGAGGTCGGTCCCGAGGTCTTCCTCGAGGGCGCTGATGATCTCGCTGCCGTCGATGCCGAGGTCCGCGGCGATGCGGGAGAATTTCTCCATCACCGCGCGGCGGCTGTCGGCCACGGAGGTTTCCTTGCGCTGATCGCGGAAGTGCTCGCCTTCGGTGGCGATGTTGAGCAGGTGGTCGGTCACCTTCTCGGCATCGCCTTCGCTGCGGCCGGGGCCCGAGACCACGACGAATCGCCGATGCTCGTCGTTGGCCACGATACGGCGGACTTTCTCGATCTGACCGGCGTCGGCGACGGAACTGCCGCCGAATTTGCAGACGATGGTTTCGGGCACGCGTCACGACGTCCTGGAAGCTTCCTCGGAACGCTACGGCCCTTGGCCACGATCCGCAAGGTGGCGTTTGCGCCGGAGGTGCCCGCGCGTTATTCCCGGGCGAAGCCCGAGAGCGCGAGATGCTCGTCGATGGCCCGTTCCACCGTCGCCTGGACGTCCTGGTCGAGCTTTGCGTCGTCGAGCTCGGGAAAGTGCCGGCAGACCGCGTCGCGGTTATAGAGCTGCTTGAGCGAGAGCGTGCCGTCGAGGACGGTACCGTTCTCCACGGCGTACTCGAACGACACCCGGATGGGTACCTCGGCGAGCTGCCCATCCTGCTCGATCAGATGCGGTACTATCTTCTTGTCGACCACCCAGATCACGCGCGTCTCCTCCCGACGGATGCACCCTGCGTTGATACCGCACCATGCCTGGCACTGGAATGCCCCGAGTGTCAGCGACGGCGGCTGTGGCAGAATGCGGCGTTTCGACTGTCGAATCTGACGAGGAGCACGCATGCAGTTCGCCAACCGGATTACCGAGACGCTCGGTATCGAGGTCCCCATCGTCCAGGCTCCCATGGGCTGGATCGCCCGTTCGCGATTGGCTTCGGCGGTGTCGAATGCGGGCGGCCTCGGCATCATCGAGACCTCCTCCGGGGAGCTCGCGGCCATCCGCGACGAGATCCGCGAGATGCGGCGCCTAACGGACAAGCCTTTCGGGGTGAACATCGCCCAGGCGTTCGTCCGGGATCCGGACATCGTCGATTTCGTCATCGACCAGGGGGTGAAGTTCGTCACCACGTCCGCCGGCAATCCCGAACGCTACACGCCGCAGCTCAAAGCGGCGGGGCTCACGGTCTTCCACGTGGTGCCGAGCCTGTCCGCGGCGCTGAAGGCGGTGGAATGCGGCGTAGACGGTCTGGTGGTGGAAGGCGGCGAAGGCGGTGGCTTCAAGAATCCGCGCGAGGTGTCGACCATGGTGCTGCTGCCGCTCGTCCGCTCGAAGGTGGACGTGCCCATCATCGCCGCGGGCGGTTTCACCTGCGGCCGCACCATGGCCGCTGCCTTCGCGCTGGGGGCGGAGGCGGTGCAGATGGGCACGCGCATGGTGTCGGCGGCAGAGTCGCCGGTGCACGACAATTGGAAGCGCGCCATCGTCGAGGCCCGGGAAACCGACACCGTGTTCCTGAACCGCAAGCATTCGCCGGCGCTGCGGGCCCTGCGCACCGAGAAGACCACGCGGCTCGAGAACGAACCGGATACCAACGCCATGCAGGAGCTGGCGACGGCGCTGGATCTCTACTTCGGCGGCGACATGGAAGCGAGCATCGCGCTCTCCGGTCAGGTGTGCGGCCGCATCGACGACGTGCGACCGGTGGCGGAGATCATCGACGACGTGAAGGCCGAGTTCGTCGCCACCATGGGCGAGCTGTCGGACCGTTACCTCGCGTGAGCGGGGCAGCCGGGCCCGCTAGGCGGTGGCCGCCCGGCCCGGGCTGAACGCCATGGAGCGCTTCCATGCCTTCCAGCCGGCCACGGCCATGGCCAGATAGACGAAGTAGAGCCCGGCGTACAGCGGCAGGCCCTGGGCCCAGTACACCGCCACGGACGCCACATCGATGACGAACCAGAAGATCCAGTTCTCGATCTTCTTGTGGGCGGTGAGCCACATGGCCGCCAGGCTGAAGACCAGCAGGGCGTTGTCCCAGTAGGGCAGGGCGGCGTCGCTGTAGACGGCGAAGCCGGTGCCGAGCAGCGCGGTGCCGACCGCCCCGATGGCCATGAGCACCGCGATGAGCCCCGCGCTCGACCGACTGACCGGAAGCGCCGCCTGCTCCGGGGCCCTGCCGAACACCCAGTGGTACCAGCCGTAGAGATTCATGGGCAGAAACGCCAGCACGTGCAGCGTGAGGTTGGCGTACAGGCGCGCCTCGTAGAGCACGGTGACGGAGACGACGACGTAGGCCACGCCCAGCGGCCAGGCCCAGACGTTCTCGCGGATGAAGCACCAGACGATGACGAAACCGAGCACGGTGCCCACCGGCTCGTCCGCGAGCAGCCAGGCTGCCCAGAGTTGCTCCAGCACCGGTTATCCCCTCAGTCGCTGAGCAGGCATTGTAGCAGGCGGCCGGCGGGGTCATCCGCGAGCGGCGCGCGCGCGGCCAGGCGGGCGTCGTCGAGGGACAATGCCGCGCCCGGGCCGTACTCGCGCACCAGTTGATCGAGCGTCGCGAGGGTGCGGCCGTCCGGCGCCGCGTCCGCCGCCGCGGCGATGGCGTGCGCCAGCGCGGGCAACGGCCGCCGGTCCACGGTCCGGCCGACGG
>JBMCWS010000047.1:0-19949 GCA_048621375.1 Pseudomonadota bacterium
CCCTGGTCCAGGGCCGCCAGCGGCTCGTCGAGGAGCAGCAGCCTCGGGGCGGCGACCAGCGTACGCGCCAGCGCCACCCGCTGGCGCTCGCCCCCCGACAGCGACGCGACCCGCCGCGCCAGCAACGGGCCGAGGTCCAGTGCCGCGACCACGTCGTCGGGATGCAACGGCGCGCGAGCCGGCGCCGGCGCGCGCCGACGCCCGCGTCTGGCCGCGAACGCCAGATTCCCCGCCACGTCCAGATGCGGGAACAGCCGGGCATCCTGGAACACGTACCCCACCGGGCGCCGGTGGGGCGGCAGGTTCACGCCCCCGGCGGCGTCGAACCACGGCACCCCGCCCCAGCGGATGCACCCCTCAGCCGGCGTCTCGAACCCCGCCACGGCCCGCAGCAGCGTGCTCTTGCCGCTGCCGCTCGGCCCGAACACGGCGGTGGTACCGGTGAGCGGAATCTCCTCCGCCAGCGCGAGCTCGAAACCCGGCCGCGCGATACGCAGCCGCAGGCTCAGCGAGTCAGCCGACACGGAACGCGCCCCGCCGATTCACCGCGTACACCGCGAGCAGAACGCAGAAGGAGAACGCGAGCAGGCCCGCGGCCAGCAGGTGCGCCTCGGCGTAGCGCAGCGTCTCCACGTGCTCGTAGATGGCGATGGAGACCACCCGGGTCTCCCCCGGAATGTTGCCACCCACCATGAGCACCACGCCGAACTCGCCCAGGGTATGCGCGAACGTGAGCACCACCGCGGTGAGGAACCCGCGGCCGGCCAGCGGTGCGGCCACCGTGAAAAAGGCGTCGAGCGGCGATGCCCCGAGACTGGCCGCCGCTTCCATGGGCTCCGCCCCCACCGCGCCGAACGCCCCCTGCAGCGGCTGCACCATGAAGGGCAGCGAGTAGATCACCGAGGCCACCACCAGCCCGGCGAACGAGAACGTCAGGGTCTGGCCCGTCGCCTCGACCCACAGGCCGCCCAGCAGGGAGTCCGGGCTCAGGGCCACCAGCAGATAGAAACCCAGCACCGTGGGCGGCAGAACCAGGGGCAGCGCCGTGACCGCCTCGACCACGGGACGCAGGCGCGATCGGGTGCGGGTGAGCCACCACGCCAGCGGCGTGCCCAGCACGAGCAGCACGCCGGTGGTGATCCCGGCCAGGTGCAGACTCAGCCACAGCGGTGACAGATCCGGCAACGTCACGGCACGGCGTAGCCGACTTCCCGGATCACCGCGCGGGCGTCCGCAGTCTGCAGAAAGTCGAGCAGGGCGCGGGCCGCGGTGTCGTCCCGAGCGCGGTTGAGCAGCACCGCGTCCTGACGGATGGGGGAATGAAGCGCCTGCGGCACCACCCACCGGCTGCCCGTCGCCTCGCGACGGCCGCCGTGCAGCGCGGATACGGCCACGAACCCGAGCTCGGCGTTGCCCGTGGCCACCAGGGCGTGGGCCTGGCCCACGTTCTGGCCCATGACGATGCGCTCGCGCAACGCCCCGTACACCCCGAGAGCCTCCAGGGTCTCGCGTGCCGCCGCGCCGTACGGTGCCAGCTCGGGATTGGGCATGGCCAGGCGGCGGAAGCCGCCGGCCCGGAGGGTGCGCGCGCCATCCGCGTGGATCCGGTCCGGATCCCGGCTCCAGAGCGCCAGCCGGCCCCGGGCGTAGGTGAACCGCGATCCGGCCACCGCGTCCCCCTCGGCTTCCAGGCGCGCCGGCCGCTGCCGATCCGCGGCCAGGAACACATCGAACGGCGCGCCGCGGCGAATCTGGGCATAGAGCGTACCGGTGGAGCCCACGCTGACGGCGAGCGTGTGTCCCGACCGGCGCTCGAACTCCGGCCCCAGCCGCGCCAGCACCTCGGCGAAATTGGCGGCCACCGCCACGCTCACCTCCGCGCTTCGTGCCCATGCCGGCCACAGCAGCGCGAGGCACAGCACCACGCCCCAGACCGTCCGCGTGCCGCGCCGCCCGCCGATCGGCTCAGCCATCCTCTTGCCCCGCTTCCTCCCGCAGAACGCTGCGGATGTCCTCCACCGAGGCCGGCTTCACCAGATGCGCATCGAACCCGGCGCGCCGCGAGCGCTCGCGGTATTCCGGCTGGCCATAACCCGTGAGCGCCACCAGCCGCACCGCGTCCGCGTAGCGCGCCCGCAGGCGGCGCGCCACTTCGTAGCCGTCGATTTCCGGTAGCCCGAGATCGATCAGCACGAGCCGGGGCCGGAAGTCCTCCGCTGTCACGAATCCGGCCCGGGCGTTCCCGGCGGTGCGCACCTCGTGCCCCAGCGCCTCGAGCAGCGCCGCCATGGACCGCGCCGCATCCTCGTTGTCCTCGACGATGAGCACCCTGAGCGGCGCCTCCGCCAGAGCGCGGGCGTCTTGCGCGGGCGCTATGGGCTGAGCCGCCACCAGCGGCAGGCGCACGCTGAACTCGCTCCCCTGCCCCGGCCCGTCGCTGTAAGCCGCCACGCGGCCGCCGTGGCTCTCGACCATGCGCTTCACCAGGTGCAACCCCAGGCCGAGTCCGCCGTTGGAGCGATCGAGGGAGACTTCGGCCTGCTCGAACATCTCGAATATCCGCGGCAGGTGACCGGGACGGATGCCGACACCGGTGTCACGAACCCGCAGCACGCCCTCGTCGCGCTCGCGCTCGAGCCGCAGCTCCACCCTTCCCCCGCGATCGGTGTATTTCGCGGCGTTGTCGAGCAGGTTGTCGATCACCTGCACGATGCGGCTGGCGTCCGCGTCCACCCACAGGGGCTCGTCTCCCAGGGCGCAGAGGAAATTCACCCCGCGCTCGTCGAACCGCGGCCGGACGTTGTCCGCCGACTGCCGGGCCAGCTCGACCATGTCCACCACCTCGAGGCGCAGCTCGATGCGTCCGGTGTTGATGCGCGCGATGTCGAGCAGGTCGTCCACCAGCCGGGTGAGGTGAGCAATCTGGCGGCTGACCACCTGCACGGCCCGACGGCGCTGTTCCGGCGACCCGGTCTCCAGCCGCAGCAGCTCCACCGCGCTGACGATGGGCGCCAGCGGGTTCCGCAGCTCATGGGCGAGCATCGACAGGAACTCGTCCTTGCGGCGGTCGATCTCCATCAGCTCCTGCTGCTGACGTTTCTGGTCGCTGATGTCGGTGGAGATGCCGCAGACCGCGTAGATGCCGGTCTCGTCGCGCAGCGGAAACTTGGTGGAGACGTAGTTGCGGGTGACACCGTCGAAAACCCCCGACTCCTCGAATTCCCTGGGTTCGCCGGTCTCGATCACCCGCAGGTCGTTGGCCCGATACTCGTCGGCCACGGCCTTCGGAAAACGATCGTAATCGGTCAGGCCCAGCAACTCCTCCGCCGACGTCTTGAACAGCTTCAGGTAGCTGCGGTTGGCGAGCAGGTAGCGCCCCTCACGATCCTTGATGTAGAGCACCAGCGGCGAGTTGTCGAGGATCGCCTGCATCCGCGCCTCGCTTTCCCGCAGCGCCGTCTCGGCCCGCTTGCGCTCCACCATGTCGCGCTGAATCCGGCCCACGGCGGCCTCCAGTCGATGGGTGCGGTGCCGCAGGGTCACCGCCAGAGCAATGATCGTGGCGGCGCTCACGTAAAACAGGATCAGCGCCACCCCGGCCTCCAAGCTCTGCAGCTCCGGCCCCCCGCGAGGGTCGACGAAAAGCCACCCGGCGATGATCCCGGAAGCGAGACCCGTCAGTACCGCGGGCACGATCCCGGTGAACAGGCCCACGTACGCCACCGCGACGATGTACGTGAGAAACGGCACCTGCCCCCCCATGACGGGGTCGAGCAGCCAGCGTACGAGGGTCGCCGCGGCCAGCGCCGCCAGCGCCAGGGCGTAGTCGCGCAGCGAGTTGCCGAGGTCGTGCATGGGCGCTAACCGGGGTCTCCTACCCGCTGTTGAAGCCCTCGTAGCCGTGATTCTCCACCGCCTGGAGGTGCTCCGCATAGTCGGCATAGCCGACGAAAGGCATGAATACCCGCGGTTTACCGGGCACGTTGGCACCCAGATACCAGGAGTTGCAGTTGGGATACAAGGTCGCGTCCGCCCGCAGGTTCACCGTCTCCACCCAGGCGTCCTCGGCCTCGGCCTCGGGCTCGATCCAGCCGTGCTCATTGTGCTCCAGCCACTCGAAGGCGCGGGCGATGAACTCGGCATGCTGCTCGGCCGACGAGATCATGTTCGAGAGCACGGACGGGCTGCCCGGCCCCGTCATCATGAACAGATTCGGAAAGCCCCGGGTCATCAGACCCAGGTAGGTGCGTGGCCCTGCGGACCATTTGTCCTGCAGGGTCAGGCCTTCCCGGCCGCGGATGTCACAGCGCAACAGCGAGCCGGTCATGGCGTCGAATCCGGTGGCGAAGACGATGGCGTCGAGCTCGTACTCGGTACCGTTGGTGACCAGCCCGCCAGGGGTCAGCCGCTCGATGGGGTGCCGGCTCACGTCCACCAGATGCACGTGGGGCAGGTTGTAGGTCTCGAAGTAGCCGCTGTCCGCGCACAGCCGCTTGCAGCCGAGCACCGTGTCCGGGCACAGCAGCTCGGCGGTCTCCGGGTCGTCGACGATGCTGCGGATCTTGTTGCGCACGAATTCCGCCGCGAGCTCGTTCGCCCGCATGTCCAGGCCGATGTCGCTGAATGCGCCCATGAACATAAAGCCGCCGAGCTGCCAGTATTCCTCGAAGCGGCGCTCGCGCTCCTCCGGGCTCACCTCCAGAGCCGAGTCCTCGCGCCGCGGATAGTCGGCGCCGAACCCGGCCGGCTGCGCCTGATTGCGGGCCCGCAGATCAGCGTAGCGCGCCTTGATCTCCCGCTGCACGTCCGGATCGAGGGGCCGGTTCTGCGCCGGCACGCTGTAGTTCGGCGTGCGCTGGAATACGGTGAGCTGCTCCGCCTGTTGCGCGATCAGTGGAATGGACTGGATGCCCGAGGAGCCGGTACCGATCACGCCCACCCGCTGGCCGGTGAAGTCCACCCCGTCGTGGGGCCACGCGCCGGTGTGAAAGGTTCGGCCGGTGAAGGCGTCCCGACCCGGAAAATCCGGCACGTTCGCCGCCGAGAGGCAGCCCGTGGCCATGATGAGATAGCGGCTGGTGATGCGCTCGCCGCCGTCAGTCCGGACCTCCCAGACGCCGTCGCCATCGTGCCACCGGGCGGTGGTGACGGTGGTGTCGAAGCGGATGCTCTCGCGCAGCGCGAAGCGGTTGGCCACGTGCCGCGCGTACGCCAGGATCTCGGGCTGTGCGGCGTATCGCTCCGTCCACTCCCATTCCTGCTGCAGTTCCTCCGAGAACTGATAGGAGTACTCCATGCTCTCCACGTCGCAGCGGCATCCGGGGTAGCGGTTCCAGTACCAGGTGCCGCCCACGTCGCTGCCGCGTTCGAGGCCGAGGACATTGCGCCCCTGGCGGCGCAGCAGATGCAGCATGTACAGCCCGGAGAACCCGGCTCCGACCACCACGGCATCGAGCGCGCGAGATTCCATCATATTCCGCCTCCCCCTGAACGTCGCAATCGGCGGACCACGCGGTCCGCAGCTCATTGTACATGCGACACGCGCGCGGTCAGCGCCCCGGATGGTGCTCGAACGTCAACTCGACCTCCATCCCCTCGTCGGGCACAGCGCCGAGCCCCCCGTGGGCGTGCTGATAACCGAGGCTCACCCCCAGCCAGGTCCGATGCCGGGGATACCACTCACCGCCGAGGTAGGCACGAAAGCTCACCCCCGCGTTCACGACCCGCCGCTGCCGTTCCCCCCGGACCATTCCCCGATAGCCGAGCTGCAGGTCCACACTCGGAAGCCGCTGCCAGGTGGTTTCGTAGCGAAGGCTCAGCCGCCCCCGATCGCGTACGGTGGCGGGTTCCGAGCTCCGGCGCACCTGCTCGCGACTCACCAGCGGCGTGACGCAAAGGCGCCCCGAGAGCGGAAAGCTCGCCGCCAGCTCCTCCAGCGAGGCTTCGCCCTCACGCGCGTTGCCCGGCGCCAGCATGTCGCGCTCCTGCCGGGTCCAGTCCAGGCGCCAGCCGCTACTCGCCAGACGCAGGCGGTGGCGATCCACGTCATCCTCCCGCCCCGGGCGGTCGACCACCGCGGTCTGCTCGGTGCGCGCCTCGTAGGCGTACAGAACCCGGGCCAGGTCGCCCACCTCCCGCTCGATCACAAGCGACATGCGATCGTGTGCTTCCTCGCCCCCGGCGAGCGGCCGGGTCACCTGCGCCACCCGCGGCTCGAGCGTGAAGCCGCGCAACGCCATGGAAGCCCAGGCCCCGGCACCTTCCCCGGTGGCGCCGAGCCCCACCTCCGAGAGCCGCCGGCTGCCGAGTGCTTCCCCCGCGAACGCCTCACCCACGGAGAAATAGCGCACACCCAGCTCGGCGAAGCGCCACCGGGTATCGAGCTGCGCCCGGAACATGGTGTAGTCGTTGCCGGAGTCGAGACGACGGTGGGATTGCGGCGCGAGCAGCGCATACTCCACCGACGTCCGGGCCAGCGATCCCGGCACGTTGGCTTCGACCCCGAGAAGGTGCGGCGCGCCGGGGCTATCGTCGTCCAGCGGCTCATCCGCGGCGCGGTGGCGCGTGGTCACATCGAGGTCGTTCAGCAGTGCCGCCACCCCGAGACCGTCCACGGGATTCGGCACCACGCTGGCGGCGGCCGTGTTCACGGCCGCCGCGACGACGATGGCAATCGCTGATCTCGACATCGGGGGGAAACTCGTACGCCGCTACTCCCGGAGGCGCGAAGTAGAGCACAATCCGGCGCTGCGGTTAACGCCGCAGCCGCCCCGAATCATGGAAAGATCATTGATCGCTTGCGGCGAGCGCGCCACTCGGAAAGATGGCGTCCCCTAGGGGAGTCGAACCCCTGTTGCCGGGATGAAAACCCGGTGTCCTAGGCCTCTAGACGAAGGGGACCCAGAGAAGCCGCGCATTCTATGGAGGCACTCGGGGCCCGTCAAGCAAACCTGCATCCGCGGCGTCATCTTCTACACTTACGCTGTGGCAACGCACATCGGGCAGTAGAGAATGGCAGTGGCTCCCTGGGAACTGGTGACGTGGATCAGCGTGGCTATCGGCACGGCAGCCTGGCTCGCCCGCCACGGCGTGGCGCTGTGGTGCCGCTACGAGCTGGCGGCGCTGGCGCGGGCGATGAGAGCCCGGCGCCACGACGCGCCGGCCCGGTCACCCGTCGCCGCCGCGAAGCTCCAGTAGCGTGCTGCCCACCCAGTGGCGGGCGAAGTGCTGCGCGGTGCGGCCGCTGCGCACGCCGCGCGCCAGGGCCCAGCGCAACGCCGCCGCCCGCAGCTCGTCGCTCCAGGCGACGTCGAGCTGATGCTCCCGCGCCAGCCGGCCCACCCAATGCGCCACCACCTCGAGATAGGCGTTCTGCCGGAAGGGGTGGAACGACAGCCACAGCCCGAACCGGTCCGAGAGCGAGATCTTCTCCTCCACCGCTTCTGACTCGTGCAACTCGCCCTCGCGGACCACCACGCCTTCGTTGTCCGTGGCGTATTCCGGCAGCAGGTGGCGGCGATTGGAGGTCGCGTAGATGAGCACGTTGCCGGAAGCCTTGAACACCGATCCCTCCAGGGCACTCTTCAAGGCCTTGTACGACGCGTCCTCCGCCTCGAACGAGAGGTCGTCGCAGAACAGCAGGAACCGGTACGGCTCGTCGGCCAGCCGGTGGACGATCTCGGGCAGTGACGCCAGGCGGTGCTTGTTCACCTCCACCAGACGCAGCCCCCGGTCGCGGTAACGGTTGAGCAGCGCGTGAATCAGCGATGACTTGCCGGTTCCGCGGGCGCCCCAGAGCAGCACGTTGTTGGCGGGCAGGCCCGCCAGGAACTGGCGGGTGTTGGTGTCGATCTGACGCTTCTGGTCGTCGATCCACAGCAGGTCGTCGAGGGCGATGTCGTCGAGCGCGTCGTGGGCGGCGAAGCCGGTGCCCCATCGGCCGGCGTGCCACACGGCGGCGGCGGATGCGTCCCAGTCCACGGCTGCCGGGGCCGGCACCAGCGCCAGGGCCCGGCGGGCGAGCTCACGGGTCTCGTCGATGAGGGCGTCGAGCGGGGTTTTCATGACCCGGCATTCTAGCTGCTCGGCAGTCGGCCGAGCAGCTCCAGCAGGCGATCAGGCCGGTCGGTGACGATGCCGTCCACGCCTTTCTCCACCAGCTCGCCCATGGTGGCCGGGTCGTTCACGGTCCAGAAGCTCACATGGCGATGGCGGCGCCGCGCCGCGCGCAGTAGCGCCGGCTCGGTGAAGTCGTAGTCGTCGTACCCGGTGGGAATCTGCAACGCGACCGCGGGCGGGTCGGCGAGCCGCCACAGCCCCATGCGATAGAGCATGTAGAACCACCGGGCCTCGTGCTCGCTGGCGCTGGTCGCTACAGTGGGGCAGGCTTCGCGAAAGGCCTCGATCGGCTCACGCCGGAACGACGCCACCAGCACCCGCTCGCGCGCCCCGAGACGCTCGAGCTCCGCGCACAGAGCCCGCCCCACCGCCGCCGACTCGGGTTTGATCTCGATGCTGAGCCGCATCCGCGGAAACCGCCCGGCCACCTCCGCCAGGGTCGGCACGCTGACCCCCCGGCCCCGGTACGGGTGCGCGTCGCCGTCCGCCGGCCAATGGTAGGCGGCGTCCAGCGCCTTCAGCTCGGCGAGCGTCAGCTCCGCCACCGCACCGGCACCGTCGGTGGTCTCTGCCACCGTGGCGTCGTGGAAGGCCACGAGGGCGCCGTCCCGGCTGTGGCGCAGATCCAGCTCCAGAGCGTCCACCCCCAGATCCACGGCGTGCTGGAAGGCCAGCAGGGTGTTGCCGGGACGCAGGTCGTTGCCCCCCTGATGGGCGATGACCATGGGTGCCGGGGCGTCGAAAAAGGTCGTCTCGAGAGCGGCTTGCGGCTGCAGCCGGTGGGCGCAGGTGACCAGCGCCAGGGTCGCCACGATCAACAGCCAGTTGCGCACGCGTGGCGTCAAGCGGGCCTCTTCAGGCGGGCCGGCGCAGCGGCACCACGTTGCCCTTCTTCTTCACGTAGATGCGGCGTTCCCGGCCCGGCCCGTGAACGCCGATCCGGCCCTCGGTGAACAGACGCAAATCGAGCCGGCTGCGCGCTCCGGCACGCGGCTCCAGCACCAGGTCGTGCCCCTCCAGATGCCACTCCCCCTGCTCCTCCTCGGTCTCGTCGCGCAGCCGGTAGCGGCCGCGTTCCAGGCCCCCCGCGAGCTCGATCACGCCGTCGTGGTCTTCACGCATCCACATGCCCGGGAGGTCGAGCCGCTCGAGCCAGCGCCGCCGATTCAGCCGGTTGCCACGCACCCAGAGCACGCAGATCGCGGTCACCCCGATGACGAGCAGTAGCGAGCCCATGGCTCAATCGTGTCCCAGCCCCGCCCCCGGTTCAATACCGTAATCCCGCGGGCCGCGCCTGCCAGAGCGCCCTAGGCCAGCCACTCGCGATGGACGTCGACCAGCTCCGCGTCCACGGCCCCCTGCAGATGCCGCTCGATGTCGGTGAGCGCGCGGTCCACCACGTCGCGGCTCGACGACGTGGCCACGAACGTCCACTGGGCCCGCTGCAGCAGGTCCTGATAGCCGGTCTCGGCGACGGCCACGTTGTGGGCGCGCCCGTAGCGTTCCCGCAAACCGTTCATCCGCTGGCGCTTCTCTTTGAGGGAACGGCACCCGCCGAGATAGAAGTCGATGGTCATTACGGCAATGCTCACTGAACGTCCGCGAACTACTGGGGCAACATACTGTATACCACCGTATCGAGCGGGCGATACTCACGCCCCTGGCGGCGCGTTTGCCATGGTGCGGGCGTTTGAGCGAACATCCCGAAGGGTCGAGCAGCCACCGTGGCAACGAGAGGGGAGATCGCCATGCGCTTCAGTTTCTGGCCGACGCCAAGCCAGCCCTACACCGAGGTCCTGCGGCTCGCCCGCCACGTGGAAGGCACCGGGTGGGACGGCCTCTGGTACGCCGATCACTTCATGCCCAACGCCGACGACACCGGCACACCCTGGCCCGAGGCCTGGGTCACCCTGTCGGCCCTGGGGGCTCAAGTGCCGCGGCTGCGCCTGGGGACCCTGGTGAGCGGGAACACCTATCGCCACCCGGCGGTGCTGGCCAAGATGGCGGCCACGCTGGACCACATCACCGGCGGCAGGGTGGTCCTCGGCCTCGGCAGCGGCTGGCAGGAGAACGAGCATCGCCAGTACGGCATTCCCTTCCACACCGTGGGCGAGCGGCTGCGGCGCCTGGACGAAGCGTGTCAGGTGATCAAGGGCCTGTTCAGCAACACGGCCACCACGTTCTCCGGCGAGTACTATCAGCTCGACGGCGCCACGCTGGAACCGAAACCGCTGCAGAACCCGCTGCCTCTGCTGATCGGCGGCGGCGGCGAGAAGATGACCCTGAAGATCACCGCGCGCCACGCCGACGAGTGGAACGTCTGGGGCACGCCGGAAGTGCTCGAGCAGAAAATGGCGGTGCTCGACCGGCACTGCGCCGACGTGGGCCGCGACCCGAAGGCGATCCAGCGCAGCGCTGTGGCGCTGCTGTTCATGAGCGAGGACGAGGACCACCTCCAGCGCATGCGCAGCGCGAACATTCCCATGCAGCACATCATCGGCACGCCCGACCAGATCAGAGCGCGGGTGCAGGAATACGCGGCGCTGGGCGTGGACGAGCTCATCGTTCCCGGGTTCAACCTGGGCGATACCGATCAGACCATCGACACCCTGGATCGCTTCATCGTCGACGTGGTCGGCCGCTGAAGTACCCGCCAGTCAGCAGGAGACAGCATCTTGAGCGAGCAGCAACCCGCCCCGGCGGTACCGTCGGCCACCATCCTGATGATTCGCGACGGCGACCACGGCCTGGAAGTGTTCATGGTGGTACGCCATCACCAGATCGACTTCGCCTCCGGCGCCCTAGTGTTCCCGGGCGGCAAGGCTGACGACAACGACTTCGACCCCGCACTCGCCGACCATCTCGACGGCGCGGCGCAGGAACCGGCGATGCGCGCCATCCAGGTGTCGGCGATCCGCGAGGCGTTCGAGGAATGCGGCATTCTGCTGGCCCGGGCGCCGGGCGCCCCCGGCCTGATCAGCGGCACGCGCCTCGCCGAGCTCGAGGACTACCGGCTCAGCCTGCACCGGGGCGAGGTCAGCGTGCTGGAGTTCGTGCAGCGGGAGCGCCTGCACCTGGCCTGCGATGCGCTCGTCCACTTCGCCCACTGGGTCACCCCGGAGATGATGCCCAAGCGTTTCGACACCCACTTCTTCCTGGCCGCCGCGCCCGCAGATCACCTGGCGGCGCACGACGGGCACGAATCCGTGGATTCGGTGTGGATCCGCCCGGCGGACGTGCTCGAGCAGGCGGCCCGGGGCGAGCGCACGGTGATCTTCCCGACGCTGCGCAACGTGGAGAAGCTCGCGCGCTTCGATACCGTGGCCGATGCCCTGGCTACCACCGCGGCGGCCGACGTGGTGCGCGTGCTGCCATGGACGGAGCAGCGCGACGACGGCACCTGGCTGTGCATTCCACCGGAAGCGGGCTATGCGGTGAGCGAGGAGCGGATGTGATCACCCCAGCGGCATCTCGTCACCCAGGCCGTCGAGCAGCTCCGCCACCGTGAGCAGCATCGCCTCGTAGTAGCTCCGGGTCTCGCGGCGGCGGGCCTCGTCCTGAAACGGATTCAGCGGATCGTGAACTCGCAGGCGCCGCAACTGCTCCAGGAGATGATCACGCAGCTGACGCGCGTGATAGATTTCCAGCAGGTCCACCAGTCCTTGATCGTGATCGGGCATCCGGTACTTCCACTACAGTCACTACAGTTTCCCTAAATCTAGCTTGGCCCCCGGGCTTCGCCATGGCCCGGCGTCGAGCTTGCGGAGCAGGTCGCAAACTCGTAGTTTCGTGGCTCACTCGACCAGAGGAAACGATATGACCACGGCTGCCGATCAGGATCGAAGCGAGGCAGTGCGCTACGAGGTGAGCGAGCGGGTCGCCACCATCACCATCAACCGCCCGGACAGCCAGAACACCATCTCCGGCCCCATGCTCGATGCGCTGAGCCGGCGCATGCTCGAGGCGAACGACGATCCGCAGGTGCGGGCCATCGTGATCACCGGCAGCGGGCGTTTCTTCTGCGCGGGGCTCGACCTGCGCGGCAGCGACATCTCCAGTGGGCTCTCGAGCCAGCGTTCCGCCCCAAGCAATCTGGACCTGCGCAACACCCCGCCCACCGTGCTGCACAGCCTGGACACGCCCACCATCTGCGCCCTGAACGGCTCCGCCGCGGGCTACGGCATGGACCTGGCCCTCGGCTGCGACATCCGCCTCATGGCGGACTCGGCGAAGCTCGCTGCGGCATTCACCGCCCGCGGCGTGGTACCGGAATCCGGCGGCACCTGGCTGCTGCCGCGGCTGCTCGGGTGGTCAAAGGCGGCCGAGATCATCTTCACCGGCCGCACGCTTCCGGCAGCGGAATGCGAGCGCCTGGGGCTGGTCTCGCGCGTGGTACCCGCCGAGGAGACGCTGGAGGCGGCCCAGGCCCTGGGACGGGAGATCGCCGGCAACGCCCCGCTGGCCGTTCAGGCCTCGAAGCGCATGATGCGCATGGGCATGAACGAGACCTTCGACGACCACGTGCACCACGTGTTCCTGCAATTGCTGCCGCTGTTTCAGACCGAGGATTTCAAGGAAGGCATGGCGTCTTTCATGGAGAAGCGCCCTCCGGAGTTCAAGGGCCGCTGAAGCCGCGCGCCGTGGAGGTCCAGCTCCGCGCCGCCCGGATTCCCTTCGTCGGCCGCATCGCCCATCACCACTGGTTCGTCGTCATCGCCGACGGCGGCGAGCCGACACGCTGGGAGATCTGGCAGTGGCGCAACGCCGGCGGCGAGGCCGCCTGGGGGCATCTGCACCGTAATCTGCTGGCATTCGATCAGGGGGTCGGCAACGGCCCGAGCTGGATCGTGCGCACCTGGCGGGGCGAGGACGCCGCCGCCCTCGCCCGCCGACTCGATGAGGCGCCGGAAACTTATCCCTGGCGCTGCCGCTACCTGCCGTGGCCGGGCCCCAACAGCAACACCTTCGTGCGGTGGATACTCGAAGATGCCTCGGGACTCGGCTGGCAGGCGCTGGGGAAGCGCTACCCGGTGTGGCGGCGCTTCCCCCGCGGGCTCACTGCATGCGGTAGTTCACGCTCAAACCGTAGGTAGCGGGCATGCCGGTGAACCGCACCATGGAGTCCGCCGCGTACGAGACGTTGTTCCAGTAGTACTCGTCGGTGACGTTGCGGCCCCAGGCGCTCACCTCCCACGGCCCGCGCTGAACGCCCGCCCGCAGGTCCACCAGGGTGTAGGAATCGATCTTCAGATCGGGATCCTCGCCGAAGAACGCGTAGGTGTCGTCCTGGTAGTTGGCGTGGGCGCCGACGAAGGCCTGCATGTCGTTGGTCAACGACCACTGATACCGCACGTCGAGGTCCGCCTGCACCTTGGGTGCCACCGGGAACGCTTCTCCCGAGAAATCTTCCACTTCACCGAAAGAGTTGAAGTTTTCGAACTCGCCGTCCACCTCGGACTTCTGGTAGCTCACCGACGGGTTGATCGTCAGTCCCTCGACCGGCGACCAGTTCATGGAGGTCTCGAAGCCCACCACGTGGGATTCCGGCACGTTCACCAGCGCCGGCAGCGGGCCGAACACCGGGTCCAGGATGTCGCCGAGGATCTGCTTGTCCTCATAGTCGTAGTAGAAACCGGCGCCGTTCCACTGCAGCGAACCGTCGAAGAGGGTGGCCTTGAAGCCGGTCTCGTAGGCCAGCAGCTTTTCCTGGGTGGCCGGCTGGAACTGGCTGGACTGCGCTACCGCCAGCGTCGGGAAGGAGCCCGCCTTGTAACCCTGACTCACGTTCGCGTAGAGCAACGTCTCGGGGGCGACGTTCCAGTTGGCGTTGAGGCGCCAGGAGACGTTGTCCTCCTCGAGCGTCTTGTAGGCGAATGCAGGGTCGAAATTCTGGTCCACGTTCAAGGTAGCACAGCCGCCCGGAGGAATCGGCGTCACACTGTCCTTCACTCCCGCAGCAACCAGTCCTGCTTGGATGGCTTCGGACTGTCCTCCCCAACCCGGGTTGGAGGGGTCGTTGCCGTCGCGGCTGCAACCCTTGAAGTCGCGCTCCGCGTCGGTGTAGCGCACCCCGGCCTGCAGGGTCACGTCCTCGAGCACCGGATATTCAGCGTTGGCGAACACCGCCCAGGTTTCGATGTCCTGGTGTGTCTCGGGCACCGAATCCGGTCCGTAAACCCCCAGCACGTAGGCACTCGTGGCGTCCCCGTAGTACTGATGGAACTGATCGAAGGTGCTGTCCTGCTCGTAGTTGGCGCCGACGATCCAGTTGCCCCGGCCGTCGATGGAGCCGGTTAGCCGCAGCTCCTGATACCAGGTGTCGATCTCGCCCATCTGATCGCTGTAGTAGTTCTGGAACGCCGTTCCGTCGCCTTCCAGCGGCTGTTCCCGGTGGAACTTCTGATAGGCGCTCAAGGACGTGAGCGTGAGATCCGGGGTCAAATCGTAGTCGGCCCGCAGAGACGCCATGTAGAAGCGGTTGTCGCGCTCGTGCTCCTCTTCGGGATTCCAGTCCGCGTCCCGCGGGTTGCGCGGAGAGCGGGGATAATTCACGTAGTCCGGGTCCAGATCAACAACGCCGGTTTCGGAGCGCGGAACGACGTCGAAGAACTGAGGCGCCGTGCTTTCGGATTGATCGTGCCAGCCGCTCAAGGTCAGCCGCGTGCGCAGCCGATCCGTCGGGTCCCACTCCAAGGTGAGACGGGCATTGAAGAAATCCTGGGCGCCGAGCTCGTCGTCGCGAGTGTAGCTCTCCTGCCAGCCGTCGCTGTGGGTGCTGCGCACCGCCAGACGGCCGCGCAGCGTATCGGTAACCGCGCCGCTGACGAAGCCCTCCACGTCCCGGGTGTCGAAACGGCCGTAGCTGGCGTTGAATCCTGCATCGAGCTCGTCCGTGGGCTTGTTGGGAATGTAATTGATGGCGCCGCCGGTGGAGTTCTGACCATACAGGGTGCCCTGCGGTCCCTTTAGGACCTCGACGCGGCGCACGTCCAGCGTGGTGCCTTTGGTCTCCGAGGTAAAAGGAATCGGCACCTCGTCCGAGTACACGCTCACGGTGGGGCCGGCGCTCAACGTGGTTTCCACGTAACCGACGCCCCGGATGCTGTAGACCGGCGAGCCGTACAAGGTCTCGGTGAAGTTGAAACCGGGAACGATCTTCACCAGATCCGCCGTATCCGTCACGCCCAGCGCCTGGAGCTTTTCACCCGAGGCGGCGTCGATGGACATACCGATGTCATTGATGTTCTGCGAGATCTTCTGCGCGGTGACGACAACTTCTTCGAGGCCACTCGACTGCGCGGCGGCCACCGGTGCCAGTGCCATGGAGGCCGCCGCGGCACCCACAGCGATGCGGCGCAGCGGTACTACGTAGTGTGACATGTTGGAAAACCCCCTCACTCATGATGCGCTGCGGTGGAAACCCTGCGAGGGCTCGCAGGACTACAACGACCGGCGCTGTTCAATTTATAGCGCGTTATAGCGCGGAATGATGAACATGGTCAAATCGGCCATCCACCCGGCCCGCCACCCGGTGCTACAATAGCGCCGTTCACCAGGGAGGAAGCGTGAATGACCCGCGAATGGAACCTGCAAGGGCAGTACATGGAAGCCTGCACCTGCGATGCCGTCTGTCCGTGCACGCTTCTGCGTGACCCCACGGTCGGAACGTGCACGGGTGTGGTCGGCTGGCACATCGAGCAGGGCCGCAGCGGCGACGTCGAGCTCGGCGGGCTCAACGTCGCCCTCGCGCTGCACAGCCCCGGCAACATGTCCGCCGGGGGCATGACCGGCGCGTTGCTCATCGACGATCGTGCCACCGAGGCGCAGCACGACGCCATCGCCACCATCTGGAGCGGGCAGGCCGGCGGCCACCTCGGTGAGATCAGCCAGTTGTTCAGCGAGCTCGCCGGCGTCAAGTCGGTGCCCATCGAGTTCGAGAGCGACGGCCGCAGTAAAGGCCGTATCGTCATCGGCGACATCGGCGAAGCCGCCTGGGAAGCCATCGAGGACGCCACCGGCGCGCCGGTGACGCTCGCGAATCATCCGCTGGCGATCGCACCGGGAAATCCCGCCGTGATCGCGCAGGCGAGTCACGCCCGCTTCGACGATCTCGGGATCGCCTTCGACGTGCACGGCCGGCAGGCCATGATGTCGCCGTTTCAGTATTCCGGCGCCGCAGCCTGACCTGCCGAACCCACCGTGAGCGGCGCGCTGCGGGCCCGGCTGAGCCTCGGCCTCGTGCTGGGGGGATTGCTGGCTTGCGCCTGGTGGTATCTGGCAGGCATGCACATGGCGCCGCCGGAGCTGTTCGCGCGCATGAGCCGGGCGCACGCGAGCCCCTGGACGCTCGAGGAGCTGATCGCGGTCTTCATCATGTGGTCGGTGATGATGAGCGCCATGATGCTGCCGGCCGCCGCACCCATGGTGTTCACCTACGGGCGGCTGATCCGGGGCCGCGGGCTCGAGCGTCACCTGCGCCTCACCCTCGTGTTCGTGGCGGGCTACGTGCTGGTATGGGCGATCTACAGCCTGCTGGCCGCGGCCGCGCAGCTCGCCCTGCAGCGCGCCGCCCTGCTCTCCGCGGGCGGCTGGAGCACCGATTCGCTGCTTTCCGCCGCGCTGCTGGCGGTGGCCGGGCTCTTCCAGTTCAGCCGCTGGAAATACGCGTGCCTCGACAAATGCCGCACGCCTGTGGGGTTTCTGCTCTACGAATGGCGCCCGGGGTCGCAGGGCGCCCTGATGATGGGCGCCCGCCACGGCCTCTACTGCGTCGGCTGCTGCTGGGCCTACATGGCGCTCATGTTCGTGCTCGGCGTCATGAACGTGTGGTGGATGCTGGCGCTCACCGCCTTCGTCGTGGTGGAGAAGCTGGCGCCCGCGCCGGTGCTCACGGGACGCATCGCCGGCGTGGTGGCGCTGGGCGGCGCCGTGGCGGTGTGGTCCGTGGGCTGACCGCCGCCGACCGGGAGCCGACGACTGTCATTGGTCGGGACGGCAGGATTTGAACCTGCGACCACTTGACCCCCAGTCAAGTGCGCTACCAGACTGCGCTACGCCCCGGAAGGCGCGCCATCATACCGGAACCGCCGCCGCGCGAAAAGCGCGCTCATTGGCCCGCGGCCTGCTGCTGCGCCGCGCGTTGCTTCACCCACCGGAGCTGGCGTTCGAGGTCCGCCACGCGCACGGGCTTGGCCACGAATCCGTCCATGCCCGCCTCGCGGCTGGCCCGCAGCGCGTCGTCGCCGGCATTGGCAGTCATCGCCACGATGGCGATCCCGGCGCCGTGTTGCGCGCGAATCTTCCGAGTGGCCTCCAGCCCGTCCATGCCCGGCATCTGCAGATCCATGAGCACCAGGTCGTAGTCCGCCCGGGCGACCGATTCCACCGCGTCCCGGCCGTCTGCGGCCACGTCCACCGCGCTGCCGAGACTCGCGAGCATCTGCCGGACCACGTGCTGGTTGACCGCGTTGTCCTCCACCAGCAGCACGGACACCTCGGCGAACGACGGCCCGGAGCCCGGGGCGCGGGGCGTCACGGTTGCCTCGGCTTCATCGATGCCGAGCACCTGCTCGAGTGTTGCCATCAGCTCGCTGGGGCGTACCGGCTTGCGCAGCAGCGTGGCGGTCTCGGAGTCGCAGGTCTCCCGGGACTCCAACGGCGCCAGCAGCACCACCGGCGGCGAATGCGGATCCCGGCTCCGGAGCACCTGCACCAGGTCGGGGCCGTCCACGTCCGCGCCGTGCAGGTCGGCGATGATCACGTCACAGCCCCCCGGCTGATACGCGGCCATGAGACTGCGCGCGGTGGCGAACAGCTCCGTGCGCACACCCACGTCCCGCAGCATGCTGGAGAGCGTCTCGCCGCCACGAGCGTTGTGCTGGACCACCATGGCGCGGCGCCCCGCCAGCCCCCGGCCCTCCAGCGCCGGTCGCGCCGGCGCCGATTCCGCGAGCACATGAAAGCGGAACACCGCCCCCTCGCCGGGCTCGCTCGACACCGAGATGCTGCCCCCCATCACCTCCACCAGATTCCGGGATATGGCCAGGCCGAGCCCGGTGCCGCCGTAGTGACGGGTCGTGGAGGCGTCCGCCTGAACGAAGGGCTGGAACAACCCCTCGGCCGTCGCCGGATCGATGCCGATCCCCGTGTCGCGCACCTGAAAATGCAGCTCCGCCGAGCCGTCGCCACGCGCCACCACCTCGACCCCGAGCGCGACCTCGCCGTGGTCGGTGAACTTCACCGCGTTGGCGAGCAGGTTCACCAGCACTCGGCGCAGCCGCTGACGGTCGCCGAGAAAGAATCGGTGCTGGCCGGGGCGGATGTGCAACAGCAGCTCGAGCCCCTTGGCCGACGCCTGGGGGCTCACCACGTGCAATGCCGCCAGAGCCACGTCCTCGAGGTCGAACCGCTGGTGCTCGAGGCGCACCTGCTGGGCCTCGAGCTTCGAGAAGTCGAGGATCTCGTTGATGATGGTCAGCAGGGAATCGCCGCTCGAGCGGATGATCTCCAGGTAGCGCTGCTGCTCTTCGTTCAGCTCGGTCTTCGACAGCAGCGAGGTCATGCCGATGACCCCGTTCATGGGGGTCCGGATCTCGTGACTCATGTTGGCCAGGAACTGGCTGCGCGCCTGTGCCGCGGCCTCCGCCTCCTCCTTCGCGGCCTGCAACGCCGCCTCGCGGGCGCGGTGCTCGGTCATGTCGGTGATCCGCACCATGATCAGATCCCGCTCGGGCAGGTACAGCCGCTGCAACGCCAGACTGCCCCAGAACCGGTTTCCCGCTGCGGTCTCGAGCTCGAGCAGCTCCTCCCAATCCGGATCCTCGACCACTTGCGCCACCAGGGCCGGGACGTCCTCACCCTGGTGCTTCGCCAGAAACCCGCGGCGGATGAGCGTACCGATGCAGGCGAGGTCGTCGGTCTCGAACAGTTTCGTCGCCCCTCGGTTGGCACTGATCACTTCGTCGCTGCGGGCGTCGCCGTACACCAGGGCGTCGGCGCTCTGATTGAAGATGGCGCCCATGATCGACTCGCTGCTCTGACGTTGCCGGCGGGCGACGAGCTGCATCGACAGCAGCAGCCCGACGAAGCCGGCATAGCTCACCACACTCACGTTCAGCGCCATGGGCGAGATGTTCGGGTCCGTCACGGCGAGAATGGTGCCCACGTGCATCACGCCCGCGGTGGTCATGAACGCCACCACCAACGCCACCCGGTGCATCGCCATGCCGCAGATGAGCACGACGACGAAGCTCGCTATGAGGCTTTCCGCATTGGCGTGCAGGGCATACACCATGGCGCACAGATAGACGAGGACCGTGGTGGTCGCCAGGTACGTCATCCAGCCGACGTGCCGGCGCACCCAACCCGAGACGTAGGTGAGCACGACCAGGGTCAGCAGGGCAGCGATGGCCGTGTAACGGGCCGCCGGCACGATGGCGGCGTCGGTGGGGTGCAGCAGCCCGGCCGCCAGCAGCGCCGCGGCCCCGAGCACCGCGACCAACCGGTACGTGGTGAGCGGCTGCGGATGTGGCAGGAGCGGCAGCATGAGCGAAAGTGTAAGTCATCGGCGTTGCGCGTGCTTCTCCAGGGGCGCCGGCCGTGGCAGAGTATCCCCATGACAATCCCGACGTTCGTCCCGCGAACCTGGCGTCTCGCGCTCGGCTGCCTGCCGTTGATTTTCTCCGCCGCCGCCGACGCTCAGGAAGGGCGCAGTTTCGCCGAATGTGTGAGCGAGCTTCAGACCACCGCCCGGAGTGAAGGCATCTCGCAGGGGGTGGTGGAGAACGTTCTCGGCCAGGTCACCCAGCTCGACCGGGTGATCGAGCTCGACC
>JBMCWS010000048.1:0-19923 GCA_048621375.1 Pseudomonadota bacterium
AGCTCGACCGGCGGCAGCCGGAGTTCACCCAGACGTTCACCGACTACTACACCAATCGGGTGACGCCCGCCCGGGTGCAGCGCGGCCGCGAGCTGCTGCGCGAGCACGGGGGCCTGCTGCGCGACATCCAGTGGGAAACCGGGGTCCCTGCGCAGTACCTGGTGGCGCTGTGGGGCCTGGAGACGAACTTCGGCTCGTACTTCGGCAACATGCAGGTGCCCGACGCCCTGGCGACCCTGGCCTGCGACCGCCGCCGCAGCAACTACTTCACCCGCGAGCTGATGGCGGCGCTGCAGATCGTCGATGCCGGCGATGTCGACGCGGAGGAAATGCTGGGGTCCTGGGCCGGCGCCATGGGCCACGTGCAGTTCATGCCCTCGGTATTCCTGGAGCACGCCGTGGACGCGGACGGTGACGGCCGGCGCGATCTGTGGAACAGCGTGGAAGACGTGATGACCTCGGCCGCCGAGTTCCTGCGCGCGCTCGGCTGGGAGCCGGGCTGGCGCTGGGGCCGTGAAGTGCTGCTGCCCGAGGATTTCGACTACACGCTGGCCGGGCGCGACAGCCGCCGCCCGCTGTCCGAGTGGGCGAGCATGGGCGTGACCGACGCCTTCGGTCAGCCCCTGCCGGCCCTCGACGAGCCCGCCGGCCTGCTGGTGCCGGCCGGACACCAGGGGCCCGCGTTCCTCGTGTATTCCAACTTCGACGTCATCATGAGCTGGAACCGCTCCGAGTACTATGCGCTCTCCGTCGGCCGTCTGGCGGACGAGATCGCGGGCTCGGAGCCGCTCCAGCGGCCACCGCCCATGGACACCCTGCGCGTCTCCCGCGACTCCGTGCGCCGGCTGCAGCAGGACCTGGCGAGCCTCGGCTTCGACGCGGGCGACCCCGACGGGGTGTTCGGTCCCGCAACCCGCAATGCGCTCAGCGAGTTCCAGCGCAGCCGCGATCTGGTGGCCGACGGGCACCTGGACCACGAGGCCATGACACGGGTGCGGGAAGCTGCCGAGGAACAGGGTTAGTCACGCCGCCGACGCGACACCAGGCTGCTTACCAGGCCAACGAGAAACGCTGCCGCGGTCAGTTCCACCCCGTGGGGCCGGTGGCCGCTCAGGTACCGCCCCGCCGAAGCGCCGAGCTCCACCACCGCGTCCAGGTCCGGCTCGCCGGTGCCGCTCACCGGCTGCTGCCGCAGCTCCGACTCCGGCTCCGGCTCGGGCTCCGGTGCCGCCTGCCGCCGTACGGCCAGCATGCCGAACGCGACCACCAACAGGCACAGCAGCAACACCCCCAACCCCAGCATCACCCCCGCCTGCCACGCCGGCAGCACCGCCTCCAGCGACTGATACACGCCGAGCATCACGAACACCAGTGCCATCAGCAGCAGCAACAGCACCAGCACGGTGAGCACCAGCACGACGAGCAGAACGCGCAGCAAACTTTTCAGCCGCTCCGTCTGGGCGGCCACGCGCCCCCGGAGAACGTCAGCGAGCCCCAAGGCCGCCTCAGCGGCGCCGGTCGAGCAGCATTCCGATCAGGAACCCGATTCCGAACGACATCAATACGCTGGTGAAGGGGCGCTCCTCGATCTCCTTGTCTGCCCGGTGCTTGAGGGCATTCGCCTCGTTGCGTAGCGACGAGCCCTTGTCCCGGGCCCGCGCCACCGCCTCCCGCCCTTTGGACAGACCCAGCTCGCGAAACGATTCCGTCAGCGTGCGGATGTCGCTGTTGACCTGCTCCACGTCCTTGCGCAGTCGGGCGACATCGTCTTCCAGGCTGGCCATGACTCACTCCCCACGTTCATTGGCTGTCCATGGAACAAAGCAAGAAATGTACCGGCAAGTATCTACGCCCCGGCGCGCACACGGCGGCGCGATTACTTACAATCGCCGGCTTTCCAGCAGTCGGAGTATCGCGTGCAGGACTCACAGAGCCACCCGGGGCGGTTTCCCGGCCTCGTCCCCTGCTTCCAGGGCAGCGTCAATCAGTGGGAGTGCGACGAGAACGATCACCTGAACGTCCGGTTCTACGCCCACAAGATCAACCAGGCGCTCCAGATCTACCTCGCGGGCCTCGGCGCCGAGCAGCCGAGCGAGGCGTTGCCGCGCATTCGCGCTCAGCACATCCGCTTCCTCAAGGAGTCGCGTTCCGCAACTCCCCTGCGCGTGGATTGCGGCATGGTCGGACGCGATGCGGAACGCCTGGAGCTGCTCGCCGTCATGCACGACAACGTGGACGGCGAGCCGCTCGCCGCCTTCACCACCACGCTGGATCTGACCCGGTGGCCCATCGCCCCCAGCGGTGACCTGGTGGCACCGCCGGAGCATGCGCGGCCCCGAGGGCTGGATCCGGCTGCGCTGCCCGGCCCGCCGGCGAGCCCGGAGGCCGCGCGCGCGGCCGGCTTTCGGGTCGTGGGCCGTGGCATCATCAGCGCCGAGGAGTGCGCCGGCGACGGCCGGCTGCTGCCGCACGTCTACATCGGCCGCATCTCCGACGCCATGCCGAACCTCTGGGCGTTCATGGCGAGCGCCCGGGACGCGGCCGACCGCGACACCGGCACCATGGGCGGCGCCGCCCTGGAGCAGCGTCTGACCATCCATGCGCCGTTGCGCGAAGGGGCGGTGTTCTGTCAGCTCTCCGGGGTGCGGGCGCTCGGCAACAAGACCCAGCAGATGGCCCACCTGCTCTACGACGAAACCGCGGGGCGGTTCGCCGCCAGTGCCGAAGCCGTGGGCGTGGCCATGGATCTCACCACCCGCAAGGCGGTGCCGATCTCGCCGGAGCGCCGGGCGCGCATGGAATCCCTGCTGCTCCGCGACGGCTGAGCCGCGGCGCTCCCGGGATCAGTTCTTCAGCACGCGAAGCACGTCCTCGAGCTCCACGATCATCTGCTTCACCAGCAGCTTGAACTGGGTCTGGTCCTGCTTCGCCTCGTCGCCCTCGAGACGCTGACGCGCGCCACCGATGGTAAATCCCTGGTCGTACAGCAAGCCGCGGATCTGGCGGATGACGATAACGTCCTGACGCTGGTAGTAGCGACGGTTGCCGCGCCGCTTCACGGGCTTGAGCTGCGGGAACTCCTGTTCCCAGTACCTCAGGACGTGGGGCTTGACGTCGCAGAGCTGACTGACCTCGCCGATGGTGAAATAGCGCTTGCCCGGAATGGGCGGCAGCTCGTCAGTCTGACTCGCGTCCAGCATATGCCTCTACCCGCGCCTTCAGCTTCTGCCCCGGACGGAACGTCACCACGCGACGCGCCGATATGGGAATTTCCTCACCGGTCTTGGGGTTGCGGCCGGGCCGCTCCCCCTTCTCACGCAAATCGAAATTGCCGAAGCCCGAGAGCTTGACCTGCTCGTTGCGCTCCAGAGCGTTGCGGATCTCGTCGAAGAACATCTCGACGATCTCTTTCGCTTCGCGCTTGTTCAACCCCAGCTCTTCGAACAAACGATCCGCCATCTGCGCCTTCGTCAGAGCACCCAAAAGCGAGCCTCCTTCTTATTCTGTTAGCGCTGTCTTCGAGACACGGCCGCGATACTGCGAGCGAACGTGTCGTTCGAACCCCCTACCATGACCGCGCGACTCAGCGCAGACGGGCACCGACGGCGCGTTCGAGAGCCGCCACCACGTCCTGTGTGTAGCGTCCGATCTGATCCTCGTTAAGAGTGGCCGAGGGATCCTGCAAGGTCAAGCCTACGGCCAGGCTTTTCTCCGTAGAATCAATGCCTTTGCCTTGATAGACGTCAAACAGGGTGAAGTCGACCAGCAGCGTCCCCAGAGTCTCGCGCACCGTCGCTTCCACCGCCGCCGCCGGGACCCCGCGGTCCACCACCAGCGCCAGATCCCGGCGCACGCTCGGGAAGCGGGAAATGCCGCGGTAGCGGCGCGCAGGCCGCGTCAGCAAGACCTCCTCGCGAAGCTCGAAAACGTACACGGCCCTGGCGAGGTCGAGGCGGGATTCGAGCTCCGGATGCAAGCGGCCCACGCGGCCCGCTGGCCGGCCGTCGATGCGAACCTCCGCGCCCTGGCCGGGGTGCAGCACCGGATCGTCGGCGGCAACGAAGGCGGCCCGATGGTGCCCGGCCCACTCGAGCAGCCATTCCACTACGCCCTTGGCGTCGAAGAAATCCATCGGCTCACCCGGCTGCGCCCAGTTCTCCGGCAGCCGGCTGCCACAGCACACTCCGCCGAGCCGTGACTCCTGCACGAGCTCCGCTCCCGGGAGAAAGCAGGCGCCGGCCTCGAACAACCACACCCGCTCCTGCTGCCGCGACAGGTTCACCCGCAACGCCTCCACCAGGCCCACCAGCAGGGTGGTGCGCATCACCGACTGCTCCGACGACATGGGGTTGGCGAGGCCGAGGGCCGCCGCCCCCGGATCCAGCAGGTCCTGGAGCGCAGGATCCACGAAGCTGTAGGTGAACGCTTCCTGGAACCCCAGCGCCGCGAGCTCGCCCTTCAGCGCCGACTCCGGCGACCGCTCCCGCGGCACCGGCCGCAACGGCAGCTCCACCAGCGGTTGCCGGGCCGGCACCCGGTTGTAACCGTAGATGCGGCAGACCTCCTCCACCAGATCCGCCTCCCGTTCCACGTCGAAGCGATGACTCGGCGCCTCGACGGACCAGATGACCCCGTCAGCTTCGGTGTCCGTGCGCTCGAGCAGGCGGAAATCCAGGCGCTCGAGGGTCGAATCCACCTCGGCGGTGTCGATCACCACACCCAGCAGCTCGTTGAGGCGATTCTCGCGCAGGGTCACCCGCCGTTTCCCGGGCAGATGCTCGGGCGCGACGGCCTCGGTGACCGGACCGGCCCGGCCGCCGACGATCTCGAGCAGCAGCGCCGTGGCTCGCTCCACGGCCCGATACGGCAGCTCGAAATCCACCCCGCGCTCGTAGCGGTGCGAAGCGTCGGTGTGGAGCCCGTAGCGGCGCGCGGTGCCCGCCACCGCCAGCGGCGCGAAGAACGCGCACTCCAGAAAGATGTCCCGGGTCTCGCGGGAGACGCCGCTGCGCTCGCCGCCCATTACCCCGGCGATGGCCACCGGACCGCGGGGGTCGGTGATGAGCAGGGTGTCCGGGTCCAGGGTCACCTGGCGGCCGTCCAGCAGCGTCAGGGTCTCGCCCGCCTCGGCCATGCGCACCACCACCTCGTCGCACAGCTGCGCCAGATCGAACGCGTGCATGGGCTGACCGAGCTCGAGCATCACGTAGTTGGTGACATCCACCACCGGGTCGATGCTGCGCAGCCCGGAACGCCGCAACCGCTCGGTGAGCCACAACGGCGACGCCTGCCCCAGATCCACATCGCGGATGATCCGGCCGAGGTAGAGGGGGCAGCCGGCGGGGGCAGCCAGCGAGACCGGCAGGCGATCCTCGGCCGCGGCGGGAACCGTATCGATCACCGGGCCGTTTACGGGGGCGTCGTTCAGCACCCCGACCTCGCGCGCCAGCCCGCGCAGCGACAGGCAATCGCCCCGGTTGGGGGTGAGTCCGATCTCCACGGTGACGTCGTCGAGGGCCAGTGCCGCCCGCAGGTCGAGGCCGGTGGCCATGGCCGGGTCGAGGTCCACGATACCGTCGTGGTCATCGCCGACCCCCAGCTCCGAGGCGCTGCAGAGCATGCCCTGGGATTGCACCCCGCGGAGCTTGGCCTTGCGGATTCTAAAGTCCCCGGGCAGCACCGCCCCCGCCCGGGCAAAGGCGCTCTTCATGCCCCGGCGCACGTTGGGCGCGCCGCACACCACCTGGAAGGACGCCTCACCGTCGCTCACCTCGCACACCGAGAGCTTGTCGGCATCCGGATGACGGGTCACGGAGACCACCTCGCCCACCACGACCCCCGTGAAGTCGGCGCCCACCGGTTCGACGCCCTCCACCTCGAGCCCCGCCATGGTGAGCTGCTCGAGCAGGCCCTCCCGCGACACCGGCGGATTCACCCACTCCCGCAACCAGGCTTCACTGAACTTCATGATGACCCCCGATCGTCTGGATTCAGTTGAACTGCTTGAGGAAGCGCAGATCGTTCTCGTAGAAGAGGCGGAGATCGTCCACCTCGTAGAGCAGCATGGCCAGCCGGTCCACCCCCATGCCGAACGCGAACCCGGAGTAGGTCTCGGCGTCGATGCCGGACATCTCCAGCACGTTGGGGTGCACCACGCCGCAGCCCATCACCTCGATCCAGCCGCTATGGCCGCAGACGCGGCACCCCTCGCCCAGGCAGTGCACGCACTGGGCGTCCACCTCTGCGGACGGCTCGGTGAACGGGAAGTACGACGGCCGGAACCGCACCTCCAGGGGCTTCTCGAAAAAGCGCTGCAGGAACTCGATGACGGTGCCCTTGAGGTCGGCGAAACTGATACCACGGTCCACCACCAGGCCTTCCACCTGCTGGAACATGGGACTGTGGGTGAGGTCGGAATCCCGCCGGTACACCCGCCCCGGGCAGATCACCCGAATGGGCGGCGCCTGTTCCTCCATCACGTGCACCTGTGCCGGCGAGGTATGGGTGCGCAGCAGCCGGCCGTCGGGGAAGTAGAAGGTATCGTGCATGGCGCGGGCCGGATGGTGGGCCGGAATGTTGAGCGCCTCGAAATTGTGGTAGTCGTCCTCGACCTCGGGCCCGCCCACCACGTCATAGCCGGCACCAACGAAAATGGCTTCCATGCGCTCGAGGGTCTGGGTGAGGGGATGCACGCCTCCCCGGCTCTGCCGGCGCCCCGGCAGGGTCACGTCCACCCCCTCGGTCTTCAAGGCGGCGGCGAGTTGTTCGGCGGCCAGCGCCTCCTTGCGCTCGCCGATGCGCTCCTGGAGGCGCGTCTTCGCAGCGTTGATCCGCGCGCCCGCCTCGGGCCGCGCGTCCGGATCCAGAGCGCCGAGGGATTTCAGCATCGCCGTCACCTCGCCCTTCTTCCCGAGGTAGCGCACCCGCACCTGGTCCAGCGCACGCCCGTCCTGCGCCGCCGCGATCGCCGCCTCCGCCTCTTCGACCAGACGGCTCAGGGTCTCGTCCAGCTCACCGCTCATTGCTCAGCACCCCTGTTGCTCGGGACAGCGAGTCCGCATGAAAAATCGCTGCCACACAAACGAAAAAAGGGAAGAACCATGGCCCTTCCCTTTCGCTGGCGCCACGCGCCAACCGCCTCTCGGAAAGGCTCGCCGTGACGGCCTCCGGAAGACGGTCATCGATGTCGGGGCCCGTCGGGCCCGGGCTCACGCCGCTTCGGCTGCCTCACCGTTCAGCGCCGCCTTGGACTGCTCGGCCAGTGCCGCGAAAGCGGCAGGCTCGTGCATGGCGAGATCCGCCAGCACCTTGCGGTCCACCTCGATCGCCGCCTTCTTGAGGCCGGCGATAAATCGGCTGTACGACAGCCCGTGCTCCCGCGCCGCGGCATTGATACGCACGATCCACAGATTGCGGAACTGACGCTTCTTCTGACGGCGGTCACGGTAAGCGTACTGCCCCGCCTTGATCACCGCCTGCTTGGCGACCTTGAATTGCCGGCTGCGCGCGCCGTAGTAGCCGCGCGCCTGTTTCAGAACCTTTTTGCGGCGGGCACGGGATGCCACGCCTCGTTTCACCCTTGGCATGTGGCGCTCTCCTTATCGTGCTTTGCCGGGAAGCATCTCGCGGATGCGGCCGACGTCCGCATCGGCCACGGCTTCGAGACCGCGCAGTTGCCGCTTACGCTTCGGCCCTTTCTTGGTCAGGATGTGGTTCCTGAACGCCTGGCGGTGCTTGAACCCTTTGGCGGTGCGGCGAAATCGCTTCGCAGCGCCACGGTTCGACTTCAACTTGGGCATGTACTCGCTCCACGCATTTCGGGGGCCGCGGCGGGGCCGGGCCGTTCAGCTTTCGGATTCCGGGGCCTTCTGAGCCTTCTTCGCTTTCTTGCTCGGAGCCAGCACCATGGTCATCTGCCTGCCTTCGAACTTCGGCTCCGTTTCCACCTGACCGACTTCGTCGAGATCCTCGGCGATGCGCGACATGAGGTTCAGCCCGATTTCCGGGTGAACCACCTCGCGGCCGCGGAACCGCAGGGACACCTTGGCTTTGTCTCCGTCTTCGAGGAAGCGTCTCAGGTTGCGTAGCTTGACCCGATAGTCGCCTTCCTCCGTTCCCGGGCGGAACTTCATCTCCTTGATCTGAATCTGCTTCTGCTTCTTCTTCTGCGCCGCCTTGGTCTTCTTCTGCTCGAAGAGATGCTTGCCGTAGTCCATGACCTTCACCACCGGCGGTTCCGCATCCGGCGCGATGAGCACCAGATCGAGCGCCGCCTGGCGGGCATTGTCCAAGGCTTCGTCCCGGGAAACGATACCGACCTGTTCTCCGTCGGCACCTATCAAGCGCACGGTCGATGCTCGAATCTCTTCGTTCAGAAGCGACCGCTCGACGCGCTTACCTCCACCCTTCTTAATAGGCGTTCTCCATACTCGATAGTCAGACAACAGCAAACCGCCGATCGGTCCCGCCTCTCCTGGGTGCCGGTCGACAGCCGTACCGCCGGGGAATTGTTGCCCCGGCCTCGCTCGCCGTGCGTCCGGGAGACCCCGCGGCGCATGAGGGCAAGGAGGGCGAATTCTACTGACCGGGCGACCCGGAAACAAGAGCGTGTGCGGGGGCTTCGGGGCACGTCCCTGGCTCGGGATTTGCTACTGGGGATCCGGCATACGCGCGGCCAGGAACCTTCGCATGCGCCATATCTCGGACACGGCCCTGGAGCGACGCCAGAGCACGGCCGAAGCTCCGAAGGACGTCTGGCCCGGGCAATCCTACCCCCTCGGCGCTTCCTACAACGGCGAGGGCACCAACTTCTCCCTGTTTTCCGAGGTGGCGGAGGCGGTGGAGCTGTGTCTGTTCGACGCGGACGGCAACGAGAGCCGCCTGGAGCTCAAGGAGGTGGACGGCTACTGCTGGCACGCCTACCTGCCCACGGTGCGCCCGGGGCAGCGCTACGGCTACCGCGTGCACGGGCCCTGGGAGCCCGGGCAGGGACTGCGCTGCAATCCCAACAAGCTGTTGCTCGACCCCTACGCCAAGGCCATCGAGGGCTCGGCACGACCGGATCCGGCGTTGCTCGACTACGTGGTGGACGACCCGGATCGCATGAACGACACCGACAGCGCCCCCTACGTCCCCCGCTGCGTGGTCCACGACCCGGTGTTCGACTGGGGCGGCGACCACTCGCCGTCCGTCGCCCTGCACGAGTCGGTCATCTATGAGGCCCACGTGAAGGGCCTGACCGCCCGGCACCCCGCCGTCCCCGAGAGCCACCGCGGGACCTACGCGGGCATGAGCGATCCCGCCGTGATCGATCATCTGGTGCAGCTCGGCGTCACCACCGTCGAGCTCCAGCCGGTGCACCAGTTCATCCATGACGGTTTTCTGCTCGATCGGGGGCTGCGCAACTACTGGGGCTACAACACCATCGGCTTCTTCGCGCCCCACAACGAGTACGCGCTGGCGCAGAGCGGCGATCAGGTGGCGGAATTCAAGAGTATGGTGCGCAGCCTGCACGAGGCCGGCATCGAAGTGGTCCTGGACGTGGTCTACAACCACACCGCCGAAGGCAATCACCTGGGGCCCACGCTGTCGTTCAAGGGCATCGACAACCTCGCCTACTACCGGGTGGTCCCGGACGATCCGCGCCACTACTTCGACACCACCGGTACCGGCAACAGCCTCAACATGAGCCACCCCCACGCCCTGCAGCTCATCATGGACAGCCTGCGCTACTGGGTGATGGAGATGCACGTGGACGGATTCCGCTTCGACCTGGCGGCCACCCTCGCGCGGCAGTTCTACGAGGTGGATCGGCTTTCCGCGTTCTTCGATCTCGTTCAGCAGGATCCGATGCTCAACGGCGTCAAGCTGGTGGCCGAGCCCTGGGACATCGGCGAAGGCGGCTATCATGTGGGAAATTTTCCGCCCTACTGGTCGGAATGGAACGGCCGGTACCGGGACGTGGTACGGGATTTCTGGCGCGGCGAACCTGCCACCCTGGGCGAGTTCGCGTCACGCCTTTGCGGCAGCTCCGATCTCTACCAAGCCGGTAGCCGGCGGCCCCACGCCAGCATCAACTTCGTCACCGCCCACGACGGCTTCACCCTGGCGGATCTCGTCGCGTACGACGAGAAGCACAACGAAGCCAACGGCGAGGACAACCAGGACGGGGAAGACCACAACCGCTCCTGGAACTGCGGCGCCGAGGGCCCCACCGACGATGCCGGGGTGCTCGCGCTTCGGGCGCGGCAGCAGCGCAACCTGTTGGCCACGCTGATGCTCTCCCAGGGCGTCCCCATGCTGCTCCACGGCGACGAGCTCGGACGCACCCAGGGCGGCAACAACAACGCCTATTGTCAGGACAACGAGATCTCCTGGGTGAACTGGGACCTCGACGAGCACCAGGCAGAGCTGCTCGAGTACACGCGCCGCCTGATCACACTGCGGCACCGGCACCCGAGCCTTCGGCGCCGCCGCTGGTTTCAGGGCCGCACCATACGCGGCACCCCGGAGCTCGCCTGGATCCGCCCCAACGGCGAGGAGATGTCGGAATCCGACTGGCACGAAGGCTTCGTCAAAGCGGTGGGCATCTATCTGAACGGCAACGCCATATACACCACCGACGACCGCGGCCGCGCCGTCTACGACCACGACCTGCTCATGCTCTTCAACGCGTCCACGGAGGCGCTGGACTGGGTGATCCCGAATGCCTATGGCGGCCCCTGGGAACTGGTTTTGGACACTGCGGAGGCGCTCGACACCGACGCCCCGATGATGCTCACCGGCGGGGAGCGCCTCTCCCGGGCGGACCACTCCCTGGCCGTGCTGATCCGCAAGCTCGATGGCACCTGAGAACCTGGCACACGGGGTGTATGTGAATCGCCGCATCGGCGCCATCCAGCGGGCAGCGACATGAACGCGAAGCTCATTCTCGATCAGCTCATGCAACAGGCCGGCGGCGCTTCCGCACAGGCCCAGGGCCGCGGCCGCACCGCAACGCAACGCAAGAGGCCGGCCCGGGCGGCACGGACCAGAACACCGGCACGCGGCGCAGCCTGGAGATCCTCCAGGCCATGATCCTGGCCGCCCGTGCGGACGGCCACATCAGCAACAGCGAGCGAGCCCGGCTCACCGAGCAGCTCGACGACCTGGGGGCCGATTCCGAGCTGCACCAATGGGTGGAGGAGCAGCTCCGGGCGCCGATGGACGCCCAGGCGCTGGCACGCCAGGCGGACTCGCCCCAGGCGGCCCGCGAGATCTATCTCGCCAGTGTCGCCATGGTGGACGATCGCAACGAGCGCGAGCGGGCCTGGCTGGACGAGCTGGCGCGGGCGTTGAACATCGAGCCGGAACTGGCGCGGATGCTCGAATCGCAGGCTGCCGACGCCACGGCGTGAGCTCGGAAGGAAGTGGTAGGCGCGGGCGGATTCGAACCGTCGACCTCTACCATGTCAAGGTAGCGCTCTAACCAACTGAGCTACGCGCCTGTCGCGGGCCGCACGACCCGTGCTCCGGGTGGAGCCTGGTATCATACAGGAATCCGCGCCGGTGCAAAAAGACGAGAAGGTGCGCCCGCAGATCATCCAGGCCGGTTATGCCGCCGCCTCCGGGCGATGCTCCCGCGGCAGCTTCAAGTTGCGTACGAGGCCGAGACGCTCGAGGCCCCGGAGCAGCCACCAGGTGAGATCGAGCTGCCACCACTCCAGCCCGTGGCGGGCGGAAAACGGGTACTTGTGGTGGTTGTTGTGCCAGCCCTCGCCGTAAGCCAGCACTCCCACCAGCGGATGGTTGGTGCTGGCGTCGCCCGTCTGGTGCGGGCGGCGGCCCCAGGTGTGGCACACCGAGTTCACGGCGAAGGTCACGTGCCAGGTCACCACGGTGGTGAGGAACAGACCCCACACCAGCATCTGCGCGCCGGAGGTGCCCCACGCCGGGAACGTCGCGTTCAACCCGGCGCCCAGGGCGTAGAGCCCCGCGCCCTGAGCGACGATCAGCGGCACGTAGTAGCGCTGCAGCCACTTGAGCTCCGGGTAGCGGTGCAGATCGCGGGTATTGGTTCCTTTCTCGCGGAATGCCGCCGCGCTCATCATCCAGCCCATGTGCGACTGCCAGAACCCCTTGGTCACCGGGGAATGGACGTCGCCGGCGGAATCGGTGTCGCGGTGATGGGCCCGGTGGTGCGACACCCACCACAACGGCCCGCCCTGCACCGCGAGACAGCCGGCGAGCGCCAGCAGAAACTGCATGGGCCGTGAGGTCTGATACGAACGGTGCGCCAGCAACCGGTGGTAGCCGGCGGTGATGCCGAGTCCGCGTACCAGGTAGAGCACCCCGGCCACCACCAGCGTTACCGTGCTCGCGCCAGTGAAAAACACGCCCAGGCTGCCCAGATGAAAGGCCACCATCACCAGTGCCACGACGATGGCGCCGGCGTGGGCCGCGCCTTTACCCGTTACTGCTTCAGACACAAACCACTCGACTGCGGCCAACGAACACGCGCCCATTATGCCTGTTCCCGAACGGGGATGCGCCCGCCGCGTCACCCCGCCGTCCCGGCACACCAGCCGAGGGCACGGTCGATGGCGTCGGCGGAGCCGCGCAGCGGCAGCATCAGGTGCTGCGCTCCGCCGTCCCCGCCTGCCAGCGAAAGATGGATCGTATCGTAGGTCTCGAGGTCGTCGATGAACGTGTCGTGCAGCGAGGCGGGGACGATCAACGAGTGACCGTTGGGGCTCCGGCGCCATCTCCCCGACCGTTGCTCCTCGGCATCGAAGCGCCAGGTGACCGTGTCGGCGCCGGCCACCAGCGCCTCGTCGAGAAAGAAGCGGATTTCCAGGCGGTCTGCTCGCGAGGCGCAGCGCACCATGGCCTTGGCGCCGTCGAAGCTGACTTCGGCCACGGCGAGCACGCCACCGTTGAAGGGGTCGTGCGCGCGGCTCGCACGCCACTGCACCGTGCGTGGATCGTCGCTCCCGGCGCTCGCGGCGGTAGCCCCCAGCAACCCGGCGGCGAGAACGGCGCACAGCTTCGTGATCACAGTCATCGCGACTCCGGCGAACGCCAGCGGGTGTGACCGCCAGCGAATATGCCTCAATGGCCCCGCTGGGGCAAAAAGCTTGCCTTGCCCGGCCCTGTCCCGCCTTGCGTCCGCGCATATACAATCGGCGCGAACTTCCGATTCGGCGCCCGCCATGAACATCGACCTGTTGAGCACGCGATCCTTCGACCAGGGCCACCCCGTGGAGCAGTACCACTGGCTGCAGGAGAACGCGCCGGTGTACTGGCACGAAGAGCCCGACGGACCGGGATTCTGGGCGGTGACCCGGCACGCGGACGTGGCGGACATCGGCCGTGATCCCGCCACCTTCTCCTCCGAGCCGACGATCATGATCGCCGACCCGGCGGCCGGCTCGGCCATCGACGCGAGCGGCGAGCACAAGATGATGCTGATGATGGATCCGCCAGCGCATACGCGCTACCGCAAGACCATCAGCCGGGCCTTCACCCAGGGTCCCGCCGCGGAGCTGCGACCCCGCCTCGAAGAGCTGTCGCGACAGATCGTCGACGCCGTGATCGAGCGCGGCGAGTGCGATTTCGTCGCCGACGTGGCTGGGGAGCTGCCCTCCTACGTGATCGCCGAGCTCATGGGCATTCCCCTCGGGGACGGCCGTGAGCTCTACGAGCTCACGGAGATTCTGCACTCCGCGCCCGAGGCGGTGCCGGAAGGCGCTCAGGCCCGGGCGGTGGAGGAGATGTTCGAGTACGCCCGCCGGGTTCACGAGGAGAAGCTCGCCCGCCCGCAGGACGACCTGGCCAGCCGTATCGTCCATGCCGAGGTGGATGGGCGCCGCCTGGACCAGATCGACTTTCAGCTCTTCTTCCTGCTGCTCATCGACGCCGGCGGCGACACGACCCGCAACCTGGTGGCCGGCGGGGTGTACACCCTGCTCCAGCACCCGCAGGTGCTGGCGGAGCTGCGGGCCGACCCGGGGCTGATTCCGGGCGCCCGCGACGAGCTGCTGCGCTGGGTGAGCCCGGTGATCTACATGCGCCGCACGGCCCTGAAAGACACCGAGGTCGCGGGGCAGCCGATTCGTGAAGGTGACAAGGTGGTCCGGTATTTCGGCGCCGCGAACCGGGATCCGCGGCAATTCGCCGATCCGGACACGCTGGACATCCGCCGCTCGCCGAACCCGCACATCGCCTTCGGCACCGGCGCCCACGTGTGCCTCGGTCAGCACATCGCCCGGGTGGAGATAGACTGCATGCTCGCCGAGGTGCTCGACCGGCTCCACGACCTCGAGCTCACCGAGCCCCCGGAGTGGCTCGCGTCGAACTTCATCTCGGGCATCCGCCGGATGCCGCTGCGGTTCACCCCGGGGGCGCCGCGGGGGCCCGTGAACGGCTGAACGAAGCATCTGGCGCGCCGGCCCGGGCCGTATATACTTGCGCTCGACAAGGCGACTGGTGATGCGGCGGAGGCGACCATGGCGAGTGACGGTATCCGTTGGCCTGTGAAGACCCGGGAGTTCCAGAACCACCATTTCGATTCCACCATCTGGAACGACTTCGTGTTCCGCGACGACGACATCGTCATCGCCACCTACGCCAAGGCCGGCACCACGTGGATGCAACAGATCGTGGGTCAGCTCGTGTTCGCAGGTGATCCCGACATTCACGTAGGCGAGCTGTCGCCCTGGCTCGACCTGCGGGTGCCGCCCAAGGACGTGAAGCTGCCCGAGGTGGAAGCGCAGACCCACCGGCGCTTCATCAAGACCCACCTGCCCGTGGACGCGCTGGTTTTCTCCCCGAAGGCGAAGTACATCTACATCGGCCGGGACGGCCGGGACGTCGTGTGGAGCATGTATCACCATCACAGTACCGCCAACGCCGCGTGGTACGCGGCGCTGAACGATACGCCAGGCCGGGTGGGCCCGCCCATCGCGCCGCCGCCGGCCCACGTCCGCGACTTCTGGCGCATGTGGATGGACGAGAACGGCGAGCCCTGGTGGCCGTTCTGGGAGAACGTGCGCTCCTGGTGGGCGATCCGCGATCTGCCCAACGTGCTGCTGGTGCACTTCGAGGACTTGAAGCGCGACCTGCCCGGGGAGATGCTGCGGATCGCCGACTACCTCGGCGTGACGCTGGACGATGCCACCTGGAACCGGGCCGTGGAGCACTGCACGTTCGAGTGGATGAAGCAGCACGCCGACCGCACCGTGCCGCTGGGCGGGATCTTCTGGGATGGCGGCGCCACCACGTTTATTAACAAAGGCGTCAACGGCCGATGGCGCGACGTGCTGACCGATGCGGAATGCGCCGAGTACGAAGCCCGCGCGGAAGCCGAACTCGGGCCCGAATGCGCTCGCTGGCTCGCGGGAGCCTGACCGGCGCGCCCCCGGAGCAGCCTACGCCATGAGCCGTTCCGCGCGAATCGTGCGGATGCGATCCCGCATTCGCGCTGCCTCCTCGAATTCCAGATTCTTCGCGTGCTCGAGCATCTGCGCCTCGAGCTTCTCGAGCAGCCGGCCGAGCGCCTTGGGGTCGTCGGGAATCTCCAGGTCCTGCTCCCGGAGCTTGCGGCCGGAGGCGGCGGCACTACGGCGCCCGGTGCCCGGTGCCGCCACCCGCGCCCCCTCCATCACGTCCGCCACCCGCTTCATGATGGTTTTCGGCGTGATGCCGTGGGCTTCGTTGTAGGCGAGCTGCTTGGCCCGGCGCCGCTCGGTCTCGTCGAGGGCGCGACGCATGGAGCCGGTGATCTCGTCGGCGTAGAGAATGGCCCGGCCGTGGACGTTGCGGGCCGCCCGGCCGATGGTCTGGATCAGCGAGCGCTCCGCGCGCAGGAAGCCTTCCTTGTCAGCGTCCAGAATCGCCACCAGTGCCACCTCGGGCATGTCGAGGCCCTCGCGCAGCAGGTTGATGCCCACCAGCACGTCGAACTCCCCCAGACGTAGATCGCGGATGATCTCCATGCGCTCGACGGTGTCGATGTCCGAGTGCAGGTAGCGCACCCGGACCCCGTTGTCGTCCAGATAGTCAGTGAGGTCCTCGGCCATGCGCTTGGTGAGAGTGGTCACCAGGACGCGCTCGCCCCGCTCCACGGTGCTGCGGATCTCCCCGAACAGGTCGTCCACCTGGGTCGAAGCCGGGCGCACCTCGACCTCCGGATCCACCAGCCCGGTGGGCCGCACCACCTGCTCCACCACCTGACCGGACATACGCGCTTCGTAGTCCGCCGGCGTGGCGGATACGAAGATGCTCTGCGGCGCCAGCGCCTCCCATTCGTCGAACCGCAGGGGGCGGTTGTCCAGGGCCGAAGGCAGGCGGAAGCCGTACTCGACCAGCGTCTCCTTGCGGGAGCGGTCGCCTTTGTACATGCCACCGATCTGCGGCACCGTCACATGACTCTCGTCGATGATCAGCAGGGCATCGCTCGGCAGGTAGTCGAACAGGGTGGGCGGCGGCTCGCCGGCGCCGCGCCCGGAGAGATAGCGCGAGTAGTTCTCGATGCCGTTGCAGTAGCCGAGCTCCTGGATCATCTCGAGGTCGAAACGCGTTCGCTGCTCCAGGCGCTGCGCTTCCACCAGCTTGCCGTTGTCGCGCAGCCACGCCAGCCGCTCGGACAGCTCCGCCTTGATCTCGTCGATCACCGACAGAATGCGTTCCCGCGGGGTCACGTAGTGGGTCTTGGGAAACACCGTGTAGCGCGGCAGGCGATTGCGCACCTCGCCCGTGAGCGGATCGAACACCGAGATGTTCTCGATCTCGTCGTCGAAAAGCTCCACCCGAACCGCTTCGTTCTCCGACTCCGCGGGAAAGATGTCTACCACGTCACCACGCACCCGGTAGGTGCCGCGCTGAAACGCCACGTCGTTGCGGGTGTACTGGAGCTCCGCGAGCCGGGTGAGGATGTAGCGCTGATCCACCTTGTCGCCGCGGTCGAGGTGCAGCACCATGCGCAGGTACGACTGGGGATCACCCAGACCGTAGATGGCGGACACCGACGCGACGATGATGGTGTCGCGCCGCTCGATGAGCGCCTTGGTGGCAGACAGCCGCATCTGCTCGATGTGCGCGTTTACCGAGGCGTCCTTTTCGATATAGGTGTCCGAGGAGGGAACATAGGCCTCCGGCTGGTAGTAATCGTAGTACGAGACGAAGTACTCCACCGCGTTGTGGGGGAAGAACTCCTTGAACTCGCCGTAGAGCTGCGCGGCCAGGGTCTTGTTCGGGGCGAGGACCAGGGTCGGGCGCTGCACCGCCTCGATGACGTTGGCCACCGCGAACGTCTTGCCGGAGCCGGTGACCCCCAGCAGGGTCTGGTGCGACAGGCCCGACTCGAGCCCGTCCACCAAGCCGGCGATGGCATCGCCTTGGTCACCGGCGGGCTCGTAGCCCGCCACCACCTCGAACTTGGCCAGCGATTTCGCCATGATCCCTCGGGGTGCGGCGCCTGCCGCGCTGGAACGGGTTTGCTAGGAAGTCTCGCTTTCGCCTGCCTCGCCTTCGGCGGATTCGGCTTCGGCCCCCTCGGCCGGCTCTTGCGGATGGTCGGGAGCCTTCGGCACCGATGCCTCGATCAGGTTGTGTGCGAGCAGAATGGCCACCTTGTCGTCGCCCCGGACCCATTGCCGGTCGGAATTGCGCACCGCGTACCGCTGATTGCGCTTTTTGTAGATGGTGTACTCGTCAGTGCGTGTGACCACTTTCATGACTTTCTCCGCAGGGTCGGATTTTCGGGATCGCGGACTCTACGCCAAACGGCGGGGGAATTCATCCGCGTCACCCGTTGTCCATGCACTTTGGAGCAATTGGAAAGGCCTGCGGCAAAGCCCGTATACTACGCGATTCTTTTGCCACTTTCGGACTCCTAGCCACCACCATGGCAGATCATCCCGGGACCGACAAAATCAGTTACGTGGTGCGCTTCGCCGGCGACTCGGGCGACGGCATTCAGCTTCAGGGCCAGCAGTTTACCGCAGCTTCCGCGGTGGCGGGCAGCGATCTGGCCACGCTGCCGGACTTTCCGGCGGAGATCCGGGCCCCGGCCGGCACCCGCTACGGCGTGTCCGCGTTCCAGATCCAGTTCGGCGGCGAGCGCATCACCACGCCCGGCGACACGCCGGACGTGCTCATCGCATTCAACCCGGCAGCGCTGGTGGTGAATCTGCCCCAGCTCGAGCCCGGCGCGCTGGTCATCGTCGACGAGCAGTCGTTCACCGAACAACGCCTGAAGCGGGCCGAGCTGAGGACCAACCCGCTGGAAGACGGCACGCTGGATGACTTCGACGTGGTGCGGGTGGACATCTCCCGTCTCACCCAGGAAGCCGTGAAACCGTACGGCCTCGGCACCAAGGCGTCCCTGCGCTGCAAGAATTTCTGGGCGCTGGGGCTGGTGCTGTGGATGTTCGATCAGCCCCGGGAGCCCGCCATCGCCTGGATCGAGCGCAAGTTCGCTGGCGACGACACCATCCGCGAGGCCAACCTGGCGGCCCTGAACGCCGGCCACGCCTACGGCGAGACCGCGGAGCTGTCCCACGTGCTGGCCCAGCACCCCACTCCGGCGGCGCCGCTGGCCTCCGCCGAGTACCGCACCCTCACCGGTGCCGAGGGCGTGGCCCTCGGGCTGATCGCCGCCGGCGAGCTGGCCGATACCGAGCTGCTGTTCTGTTCCTACCCGATCACCCCGGCGTCGGCGCTTTTGCATCATCTGGCGGGGATGGAAGATGCCGGGGTCGCGACCTTTCAGGCGGAGGACGAGATCGCGGCGGTGTGCGCCGCCATAGGCGGCTCCTACGCCGGCAAGCTCGGGGTCACTTCCTCGTCGGGGCCGGGCGTGGCCCTGAAGACCGAGGCCATCGGCCTGGCCGTGGCCACCGAGCTGCCGCTGGTGATCGTCAACTCGCAGCGTGCCGGCCCCTCCACGGGCATGCCCACCAAGACCGAGCAGTCGGATCTCTACCAGGCCGTGTACGGCCGCAACGGCGACACCCCGGTACCCGTGCTGGCGGCACGGTCGCCGGGGGATTGCTTCGATACCGCCATCGACGCGGTGCGCATCGCCCTGCGCCATATGACCCCGGTATTCGTGCTCACCGACGGCTACATCACCAATGCCTCGGAGCTGTGGTCGATACCGGACATCGACGACTACCCGGACATCGACAGCAACCGTCCCGATGCCGCCGCTTCCGGCAGCGTGTTCCGCCGCGACCCGGCCACCCAGGCGCGGCTGTGGGCCGCGCCCGGCGACCCCCGGTTCGTCCACCGAATCGGGGGTATCGAAAAGGACCTGGAAACCGGCAACATCTCCTACGACCCGGACAACCACCAGGCCATGACCCGCATGCGCCAGCAGAAGGTGGCCCAGGTGGCCGACTTCCTGCCGGAACAGACCCTGGAGCAGGGGGAGGAAGGCGGGCTGGCGGTGGTGGCCTGGGGCTCCACCTACGGCACCGTCCATCAGGCCGTGCGCGACGCCCTGCGTGCCGGTCTGGACGTGGCGCAGATCCACCTGCGCTATCTGAACCCGTTGCCCGGGAACCTGTCTCACCTGCTCGAGCGCTTCGACGCCGTGCTGGTACCGGAGCTGAACACCGGGCAGCTCGCCACGGTGCTGCGGGACAAGCTAGGCGTCCACGTCCACCAGTACAACAAGGTGAGCGGCCAGCCGTTCACCGTCGCGGAGCTGGAACGCGCCATCCGCGAACACGCGCCGCGACGCATGCGCGCCCTCGCGGGCACGGAGAAGTGAGCCCATGAGCGAACTGTCATTCAAGGACTACGCCACCGACCAGGAAGTGCGCTGGTGCCCCGGTTGCGGCGACTACTCGATCCTCAAAGCCGTGCAACGGACGCTGGCGAATGCCCAGGCCGACCCGGCAAAGACCGTGTTCGTCTCCGGCATCGGCTGCTCATCAC
>JBMCWS010000049.1:0-19331 GCA_048621375.1 Pseudomonadota bacterium
GCCCAGGGCCGGATCCACGGTGGCGAACACCACGATCCAGTCGGCGCGGTCGGCGTTGGCGGAGTAGAGCTTGGCGCCGTTCAATACCCAGGCGTCGCCGTCCTTCACCGCGCGGCTGTCGATGCGGGCCACGTCGGAGCCGGCGCCGGGCTCGGTCATGGCGAAGGCGGCCCAGCGTGGCTCGGTCATGTCCCGGAACGGCGCAAGCAGGCGCTCCTTCTGCTCCGGCGTGCCCATGCTCGACACCGGCCCGGCGCCCATGCCGGGACCAGGCAGCGACGACGACACGCCCCGGTCCCAGTACGCGAGTTCCTGTCCGGAGATCACCCGCATCACCGCGGGCCCCAGGGCCGAGGTGCTCGCCTCCGGGCCGCGCACGAGCCCGCGCTCGAGCACCGCCTTGAAGAACGGATGATCCGGCGGGGTCGGCGACCCGGCCCGGTCGCGCTCGATACCGAGCGGCCGAATCACCTCCCGGCCGAAATCGCGCAGCATCTCGACGTGCGCCCGGGCTTCGGCGTCGAGCCGGAACTCCATCAGAACTCGCCTCCCGCCATCAACGCGGACGACGGAACGTGCATGGCGTCTTCGCGAGCGTGGTCGATGCCGCCGTGCAGGAGCCCGAGGGCGCGGGCCTCGCGCATGTGCTTCTCCACCGGGTAATCCTGCATGAAGCCGAGGCCGCCGAGAACCTGGACGGCGTCGGGGCCGATGACGGCCGCCTGCTCGGCCGCCTCGGCGAAGGCGGTGGCGCAGGCCTCGGTGGCGTCTTCGCCCGCATCCAGCCGCCAGGCGGCTTCTTCGATCAGCAGTCGCGTGCCGGTCACGGCGGTGTTCATGTCCGTGAGCAGGAATGTCATCCCCTGGTGGTGGGCTATGGGGCGCCCGAAGGTGATCCGCTCCACGGCATAGTCCCGGGCATAGGCGGCAGCGGCCTCCATGACCCCCAGCAGCAGACTGGCCACGTACAGACGGGCGCGGGCCAGCACGGGGGTGGTGGCGACGCGGCGAAAGTGCGCCACGGGTGCCCCGGAAAGCTGCAGGCGGACCGGGTCCGCGGCCCGCAGCCCCGCCCCGCGGACCGGGACGGCCTCGAAGCCTTCGCGAATGTGGGCGATGCCCGCCGGTGACAGCAGCACCAGGTCCGTGATGCCGGCGGGCGCGAAGTGCAGCTCGCCGTTGGCCTCTCGCTCCGAGACGTTGATCATGCCGTCCTCCGGCGCCGCCAGCCAGGCGCGGCGCCCCGGGTCGGCGATGATGGCGTCTACGGCCTCGGCGTCGTCGGCCGCCCAGAACGCGTAGGCGGCGGCGCCGAGGCGGTCGAGCGCCAGGGCCGCTCCGGGATCGCCGCGGCCCAGGGTCGCGTTCACCAGGCAGCGGGCCACCATGGACAGCCCGGGCTCAAACCCGGGTGCTTCGAGGCCCATCAGGCCGAGTGACTCGTACACCGCGGTGGTGTCTCGATCCGGCCGCCGGGCCGCTTCGGCATCACGCGCCCGTGGCTCGAGATGCTCGCGGGCGAAACGCTCGACCGCGTCGAGGAGGATGCGGATTTCGTCGTCGAGCCCGAAGTCGATCACGCGCTCACCCGGCTCAGGGCGTCCTCGAGGGTCGCCACGGTGTCGTCCATGCGCTGGAGCTTGTCGAGCCCGAACAGACCGATCCGGAAAGTACGAAAATCGTCGCCTTCGTCGCACATGAGAGGTACGCCGGCGGCGATCTGAAGCCCGAGCTCGGCGAATGCGCGGCCGGATTTGACCGCGTCGTCGTCGGTGTAGCTGACAATCACGCCCGGGGCCTGATATCCCGGCGCCGCCACGCTGGCGAAGCCGTGGCGCTCGAGCAGCTCGCGTACCCGCCGCCCCAGGGTGAGCAGCTCCTCCCGGGTGCGTTCCTGGCCGTAGCTCAGGGTCTCGGCCATGACGTCACGCAGGGTGCGCAGGCCGTCCGTGGGCATGGTGGCGTGATAGGCGTGGCCGCCGCGCTCGTAGGTCTCCATGATCTCGAGCCACTTCTTCAGATCGCACGCGAAGCTGGAGCTGGTGGTGGCCTCGATGGCTTCCCGGGCCCGCCCGGAAAGCATCACCAGCGCGCAGCAGGGTGAGCCGGTCCAGCCTTTCTGCGGCGCGCTGATCAGCACATCCACGCCGAGATCGTTCATGTCCACCCAGATGGTGCCGGAGGCGATGCAGTCCAGCACCAGCAACCCGCCATTGCGGTGCACCGCATCGGCCACGGTGCGCAGGTAATCGTCGGGGAGCATCATGCCGGACGAGGTCTCGACGTGGGGCGCGAACACCAGATGCGGCTGCTCGGCCTCGATGGAGGCCACGACCTCGTCCACAGGGGCCGGGGCGAAGGGGGAGCGGGGGCCCGTGCCCGTGGGCCGCGCCTTCAGGACCATGGCGCGGCTGGGAATGCGCCCCATCTCGAAGATCTGGGTCCAGCGATAGCTGAACCAGCCGTTGCGGATCACCAGGCACTTCCGGTCGGTGGCGAACTGCCGGGCCACCGCCTCCATGCCGAAGGTGCCGCTGCCGGGGACGATGGCCGTCGACCGGGCGCCGTAGACGCCCTTCAGCATCCCGGAGAGATCCTGCATCACGGTCTGGAAGGCGTGGGACATGTGGTTCAGCGCGCGGTCGGTGTACACCACCGAGTACTCGCGCAGGCCTTCCGGGTCTACATCGGGCAGCAGGCCGGGCATGGTGCCTCTCGAGGTTCGCGACAGGGTCGGCAATTGTACAACACCGGCGGGTGCTATGGCGCCGGCGGGTCGTCTTCCGCCGGCTGCGCCGCCACCCGGCCCCGGGTCGGGTCCTCCAGCTTCAGGAGGAAGGTGAAGGCCAGCAGGGGGACGTAGATCATCACCGTCACCAGGTACGGGAGCTGACCGTGGATCTGATACAGCGCGGTGCCGAGCAGCGGCCCCACGGTGAAGCCCAGCGGCCCGCAGGAGCTGGTGACCCCGGCCACTGCTCCCTGTTCCTCCGGGCCCACCGCCAGCGACGCGCCGCCCATGAAGGCCGGCGCGGCCAGCCCCATGCCGAACCCGAGCACCGCCATGCCGCCGAGAAAGAACGGGCGTGTGTCGGCGAGGGTGATGACCACGAAGGCGGTGAGCAGGATCGGCATGGCGAGGCGCAGCAGGGTCAACGGCGGCAGGTCGAGCCGCTGGACCACCACGCCCTGGGCCAGGAGTGACGACAGCGCCATGAGCATCATGGCGGTGCCGAAGGCGCGGGCGGTGCCGGCGGCGCTGAGCTCGAGAACGTCCTGCAGGCGGAACGCCAGGGTCTGCTGGACCACGGCCATGCCCATGAACATCATCACCCCGACGATGATGAACGGCAGGATCCGCGGGTCGGTGAAGCGCAGCCGCTCCCGCCGTCCGGCGGCGACCTGCTTCACCGGCTCCGGCAGACCCAGCATCACGGCGATGGCGGCCAGGAAGGTCACCAGGGCCGCGAAGTAGATCGGGGTCAGCAGCGAGAACGCCGCCAGCAGCCCGCCCAGGGCCGGCCCGATGACCGCCCCCACGTTGTTGGCCGCGCCGATGGCCCCCATGCCCTTGGTGCGGGTGCCCACATCGGTGATGTCGGCCATGTAGGCGGTGGCCGCCGGCGGGGTTGCCGACATGACCGACGCCTGCCCCATGCGCGCCAGGGTGAGCGCCAGGAAGGCGGGCAGGGGCGTGAGCAGCCCGGCGAGCGCGGAGCGGAATACGCTGGCGAAGATCAGCGTGCCCACCGTGTACCCGAGCAGGCCGATGAGCATCACCCGGCGCCGGCCCCAGCGGTCGCTGACTCGGCCCCAGATCGGACTGGCGATGAAGAACGTGACCGACGAGCCGGAGATGATGGCGCCGACCTGGACCTCCGAGAGGCCGATTTCCCGCCCGAGCGGCGCCAACACCGCGAACACCACCGTCTGCCCCATACCCACGGCGACGAGCCCCGCCAGCAGCAGGTAACGGGCGCGGTTTTGCACGCGCTTGGGCAGACTCGGCGCGGTGGGCTCGGGCAACGTGGTGTTCCGTATGTGCTTCGACGCGGAGCGCCGATGCGCCCGCAAAACCCGCCATTATACAGATGCCGCGCCCCCGCTGCCGGAGCCGCGCCGGCGCTGCTGCCCGGGCGTGCTACACTCTCCGGCTTCCCAGGGGAGCAACGTGGCCAGTAGCGACATACTGAAAGCCCTTCATGTGCCGGATTTTCGCTGGCTGTGGGTCGGCAGCCTGGGCTCGTCGTTCGCGATGAACATGCAAATCGTGGCGCGCGGCTGGCTTGTCTACACCCTCACGTCGTCGGCCATGGATCTCGCCTGGGTGACGCTCTCGTTCATGCTGCCCACGGTGGCCTTCTCGCTGTGGGGCGGGGTGGTGGCGGACCGGGTGCCGAAGCGGCGCATCATCACCCTGGCGCAGTCGATGAACTGCGCCGCCACCGTGGTCATGGCCCTCATCATCCTCAGTGACCGAGTGACGTTCTGGGATTTCATCTGGTTCGGGTTCTTCAACGGCACGGTGCTCGCGCTCTCCATGCCGGCGCGGCAGGCGTTCGTGCCCGAGTTGATCCCCGAGCGGCTCATCTTCACCGCCATGGCGCTGAACACCACGGGGTGGAACCTCTCGCGCATCCTCGGTCCGGCACTGGCGGGTTTCCTCATCGCCTGGGTGGCCGCGGGGGACACGTCCTCCACCTACGGGGTGGGGATCGTCTATCTGATGATCGCGTTTCTGTACTTCCTCTCGGCGGCGACGATGTTGCTGGTGAAGCGCCCGGGCAGGATCAAGGAGCCCGACGACAAGAGTCCGCTCGGCGACATGGTGGATGGTCTGCGCTACGTGCGGGCGAATCCGCCGGTGCTGGGATTGATCCTGCTTTCCATCGTGCCGTTTCTGTTCGGCATGCCTTTGAATACGTTGCTGCCGGCGTTCAACGAGGACATTCTCGGTGGCGGGCCCGACGATCTGGGGCTGCTCATGTCCTCCATGGGTGTGGGCGCCATCCTCGGCTCGCTGATGCTCGCCGCCATGGGCGACATGCGCAACAAGGGCTTCTGGCTCATCGCCACGTGCATCGGCTGGGGCGTGTTCACCGCGGCATTCGGTTCCGCCCGGGTGGTCTGGCTGGCGGTGGCGCTGGTGGCGGCTGTCGGCTGGCTGTCGGCCTGGAACATGTCGCTCAACCGCGGATTGCTGCAGATGCAGGTGGAGGGCGGCATGCGCGGGCGCATCATGAGTATCGACATGATGTCCCATGGGCTCATGCCGCTCGGCGTCGTCCCCATCAGCATGATCGCGGAGCGTTACAGCGTGGCGGTGGCCCTGGAGGCGGCCGGAGCCGTGTTCGTCCTGGTGGTGGCGGCGCTGGCGATGTTCACTACGTCGGTACGCCGGGTGGACGAGGACCTTCCGGAGGCGGTACGGGCCGACTGACCGCCGGCCGGTGAACGATCACCGGCGGGCATGAGCACGGCTCTTCTCTCCGGCCCCCGGCACGGTTAATCTGGGTCGGGACGTAACGCCGGTGTCTGACATGCGGTATCCGGTCATCATGATTCTGCTCGCAACCGCCCCGGCGGCCGCCGCTTCCGCGGCCGGGCAGGACGTCTTCGTCTCCACGGGAGAGCACGGCGAGCCGAGGTTCTCGGACGAGGCCGCCCCGGGGGCGGAGCGCATCGAGGTGCCCGCGCCGGCGCCGGCGGAGTCGGCCGACGCGATGGAGCGGCGCATCGAGCACATGCTCGAGGTAGCCGAGGCGCTCGAGTCCTCGCGGCTCGCCCGGGAGCGGGCCCGGGCGGAGGCGCGCGCAGCCCGGGCCGAAGCCGGGGCGAAGGCGCCGGAGCAGGTGGTGGAGGAGCGCTACGTCACCGCGTGGCCGTGGGCCGGCCACCGCGCTCCCGACCACCGTCGGTTTCCCGACCACCGCCGCCACCGCGACCGGGACCGCGGCGACGACGGCCGCAGGGAGCCCTCCGGCGGGGACGCCGGCGAACCGCGGCAGCGCAGCCGGGCGTTCCTCTGGGACGACGGCGGCCGGGAGCGCTGAGTTGTCGTTGCGCATCGGGCTCATCTCCGACACCCACATGCCCGAGGCCCGGCGCGAGCTCTGGCCCCAGATCGCCGAGGCGTTCTCCGGGGTCGATCTGATCCTGCACGGCGGCGACATCCACGAGCTCTACGTGCTCGACGCGCTCGAGGAGCTGGCGCCGGTGTACGCGGCGCGGGGCAACGGTGAAGACGGCGGCGGCGGCCGGCCGGTGCAGCCGGACGATCCGCGGGTGAAGTACGCATGGCTCCTGGAGCTCGGCGGCGTGTGGGTGGGGCTCACCCACTACGTGCCGGTGCCGGAGCGCCCGCCGAAGTTCACCCTGGCGCGTTGGATCGAGCGCTTCTTTCCGGAGCGCACGCCGGACGTGATCGTCTTCGGCGATACCCACCGGGAATGGATCGAGGAGGTGGACGGCGTGCTCTGCGTGAATCCCGGTTCGCCCACCTTCCCCCACAACTACGACACCCAGCACGGCACCCTCGGGTTCCTCGAGGTGGACCACGCCGGGCCCCGCGCCAGCGTCTGGCAGCTCACCCATGCCGGTATCGAGCCGTTCGACTGGCACGGGGTGCCGCCGTGGAAGCGGCGGCGGTGAGGCCCTCAGTCCTTGGGCTGGCCGAGGATGCGCTCGGCGATGATGTTGCGCTGGATGTTGGGGGTCCCGCCGCCGATGACCACGTTGGGCCAGCCGAGGCTGGACTTCGCCCAGCGGCCCCGGTCCACGGCGTCGTCGCCGCCCGGTAGCTGCACGCCCGCTTCACCCGCCAGCGCCACCGCGAAGTCGTCCATCTCGATCTCGAGGCTGGCGCGGTGGAGCTTGTTCACGGAGGTCTCCGCGCCCACGGGCTCGCCCTTGATCTGCTTGGTCAGGTAGCGCAGGCCGTTGTATTTCATGGCCGCGATTTTCGCCTCGAAACGGGCCAGGGTGCGCCGCACCCGGGGATCCTCGCTGGCGGGCCGGCCCTGCTTGACGGTCTTGTTCACCAGATCCCGCAGCGAGTCCAGCTTGTCGAACATCTGCGTCACCTCGCCGATGCTCGAGCGCTCGTTCGCGAGCGCCGAGACGGTTACCTGCCAGCCCTGGCCTTCCTCGCCCAGGCGGTCCTCCACCGGGACCTTCACGTCGGTGAAGAAAACCTCCGCGAAGTGCTTGTCGCCGGCCATGTTCTCGATGGGACGGACCTCCACCCCCGGGGCGTCCATGGGCACCAGCAGACAGGTGATGCCTTCGTGTTTGTGCTCCGGGTCCCAGCTCGTGCGCACCAGCAGGATGATCCAGTCGGCCCAGGGGGCGAGGGAGGTCCAGATCTTCTGGCCGTTCACCACGTAGTGATTTCCTTCACGTACAGCCTTGCACTGAATCGACGCCAGGTCGGAACCGTAGTTGGGCTCCGAGTAGCCCGTGCACCAGACCACCTTGGAATCCAGGATGTCGGGGATGAAGCGCTTCTTCTGGTCCTCGGTGCCGTACTGCATGATGCCGGGCCCCACCCAGGCCAGCCCCATGAACGAGGTGCCGAGCGGCGGTGCCTTGGCCAGTGCCATCTCCTCGCGCAGGATCGCCTGCTCGATCAGGCCGCCGTCGCTGCCGCCGAACTCCTTCGGCCAGGAAAAGCCCACCCAGCCTTTCTCGCGCACCTTCTCGAGCCAGGTGGCGAGGAAATCCGGACCGCGCTCGGACTTCGGCGGCAGGTTCTCCCGCAGGAACGCCCGGACCTCCTCGCGGAACGCCTGCTCCTGTGCGCTGTACTCGAAATCCATTACAAACCTCCCAGGCCAGCGACGCGGTCGAAGTGATAGTCGGAGTCCCCGAACATCGGGCGGGCCCACTTCGAGCGCTTGAGGTAGAGCTGTATGTCGTATTCCGCGGTGAAGCCGATGGCGCCGTGGAGCCCCACGCCGTCGATGCCGATGCCGGCGAAGGCGTCCGACGCGTAGCCCTTGGCCAGGGACACCGCGCGCGGCAGCTCGTCCGGCGCGTCGTCCACCGACCAGGCGGCGTAGTAGAGGAGCGATTTGAACGATTCCACGTCCACGAAGATGTCCGCCAGGCGGTGCTTCACCCCCTGGTACTGCCCGATGGGCTTGCCGAACTGGATGCGTTCCTTGGCGTACTCGCTGGTCATGTGCAGAGCCGCTTCCGCGGCGCCCACCATCTCGGCGGTCACGGCCACGGCGCCGAGGTCGGTGAGGTACGCCAGGTCCGCCTCGGTCATGGGCAGCACCCGCTCCGCGGGGAGCACCACGTCGTTCACCGTCACGCTGCCCGTGGGCTTGGTGCGGTCCATGCCCGGCTGGGGCTTCACCGTGACCTCGTCCCGGGAGAGCGCCGCCAGAGCGAGCCCCTGCGGGCCGCGACACGCCAGCAGGTAGTAGTGCGCGGCCATGGCGTCCGGCACGAAGCGTTTGGTGCCCGCGAGCTTCACGCCGCCGTCCGCTGCTTCGCCGGTAAGGGTCACCGCCTCGGGCGCGATCCAGTTCGGCTCGTCGTACAGCGCGGTGGTGCAGATGGCTTCCCCCGACGCCATGCTCGCCAGCCAGCGTTCGCGCTGGGCGTCGTCGGCGCAGCGCAGAACGGCGGCGCTGGAGAGCGCCTGGGAGACCAGGGGGAGGGGGCACAGGCCGCGGCCGGTTTCCTCCAGCACCACCGCCAGGTCGATCCACTTCAGCCCCAGGCCGCCGTGTTGCTCGGGTATCACGAGCCCCAGCCAGCCGAGGTCGGCCATCTGCTTCCAGAGCCCGGCGTCGAAGCCGTCGTCGCGCGCCATCACCTCGCGCACGGTGCCCATGGCGCAGGTTTCCGTCATGAACCGGCGAACCTGGTCGCGCAGCATGTTCTGTTCTTCGGTGAACCCGAAATTCATGAATTCGCGTTTCCTTGCCTTGGTTACGGGTGTCGGGGACGGCTCATGCGCCGCGGACGGGGTTCACCGGCGGCCACTGGTCCTTGCTGGCCAGGATCTTCTCGCCGATCTCCGAGACCTCCCACGGCCCCTGGTCGACGGGACGGTCGGCGATGGGCGTCACCTGCCACGACAGTAGCGAGACGCTGTTGCCGCCGACGAGGAACTGGCGGCCGGAGATGTCCTTGGCGTCGTCGGTGCACAGGAACACGATGGCGGGAGAGACGTTCTCCGGCGGGAACTGCTCCTGCATGCCTTCCGGCAGGATGTCCTCGGTCATGCGCGACATGGCGGTGGGTGCCAGCACGTTGACGGTGATGCCGTACTTCAGCCCCTCGAGCCAGAGGCAGCGCATGAATCCGGCGATTCCCGCCTTGGCCGCACCGTAGTTGGTCTGACCGAAATTGCCGAGCAGCCCCGAAGTCGAGCTGGTCATGATGATGCGGCCGCCGGTGCCCTGCTCGAGCATGCGGTCATAGGCCGCCTTGGTGGTGAGGTAGGTGCCGCGCAGGTGCACGTTCACCACCGCGTCCCACATGTCGTCTTCCATGTTCTTGAAAGACTTGTCACGCAGGATCCCGGCGTTGGCGATGAGGATGTCGAGTTGGCCGAACGCCTCGACCGCCTGATCCACCATGGCCCGGGCATCGGCCTTTTCCGTCACCGACCCGTAGTTGGCCACCGCGCGACCGCCGGCGGCCTCGATCTCCGCCACCACGGCGTCGGCCATGTTGTGCGAGGCACCGGAGCCATCCCGGCCCCCCCCGAGGTCGTTGACCACCACCGCAGCACCTTCTTTGGCCAGCAGCAGCGCGTGCGCGCGGCCGATGCCTCCGCCGGCGCCGGTGACCAGAGCGACCTTGCCGTCGAGCATTCCCATCGTGCGATCCTCCTGCCTTATACTCGTTCTCGTGCGCAGCAAGTCAGTCTACGAGTCGCCGGGTCAAACGCAAGACCCGCCCCGCCGGGCGCAGGGGCGTGACGCAGTCGGCGAATCGCGGCTGCGAAAGCGCCCGGCGGGGCGCCGCGCGGCGGCGACTCGCGTATCCTGACCGGATCGGGTTCGGCGCGCAGCCGGTGAGGCGTGTGAACGCATGGATTACGAAGACGATCTCAACCGTTCGCTCGACGACGTGGTGACGTTGCTCGAGCGCGAGATCGAGCGGCTCAAGGCCTCGCTCGAGAGCTACCGCCTGTCGGACCATCCCGGGCGCGACGCCATCATCCGTTGGCACGTGCGCAGCCTCGACGAACGCCAGGACGCCCTCGACGAGGTGCGCGCGCTGCTCGTCGAGCAGCAGCGGGACGCGCCGCGTCATTAGCGCGAGCCCGCGCTACACGCGCGAGCCCGCGCTACACGCGCGGGGGGAATGCGGCCTCGATGGCCCGGACCACGGCGGGTCCCGGGTCGTGGCCGTAGAGCTCGGCGAGGGTGCCCAGGCCCCCGGGGTTCACGAGATTCACCTCCATGAGATGGCCCCCGGCCACGTCCACCGCGGCATAGCCCACGCCGGCTTGTGTCAGCTCGGCGGCCACCCGGGTCACCAGCGCGTGCTCGGCGACGCTGAGCTCGGTGGGCGACGCGGCGCCGCCGGCGGCCAGATTGGCCCGCAGGTCCACCTGGGGGCTGCGCAGGTAGCTGCCGATGAGGCGGCCCCCGGCGACCAGGGTGCGCTTCTCGCCGTGCTCGATCGCGGGCACGAAACGCTGCAGCAGCCAGTAGGCGTCGCCTCCGGCAGTGGCCTCCGCAATGGCCTCTTCGCCGGCCGGTCCCGGGGTCAGTCGGCGCACGTCGCGCCCGTAGCTCCCCGCCGCCGGCTTCAGCACCCATTCGCCGCCGCGCCGCAGCACCGACGTCAGATAACCGGCATCGCCGCTGGCGTGGGTCTCGGGCATGTGGCGCCACCAGGCGTACTTGGCGTGCAGATGGAAGAACGCATCCACTGCGGTGACGAAGCGGGTTTGCGGCACCCCCCGGAGCAGCTGCATGCGGTCGAAGAAGGTGCTGGCGCGCCCCATGCCCAGCAGCCAGACCAGGTCCAGCGTCTGCGGGTTGCGCTCACCCAGCCGTACCCCCGCCGGCGTCAGGCGCACGCATTCCTGATCCAGGTTGGTGACTGCCCAGCCCGCTGCGGCGAAGGCCCGGGGCAGGCGGATGTGGTTGTCGTTGCGGGCGAGGCCCACGTCGCCGAGCAGAAAGGCGATCTCTGCCATGTTACCTGCCGGAACTCCGGTGCGGGGGGGCGTGGTCCAATAGATGAGGCGCGGATTCTGCCGCGATTCAACCCGTGACACTACAGCGTGCTAAGATCTTGCCACTATGAACGCAGCGAACCAACTTCCGGACCACACCCTGCCCCGCGAGCGGGTCCCGCTCTACGAGCCGGCCCACCTCGACCCGATGGAGAAGCAGGCGCTCCGCGCCGAGGTGAAGGCGCTGCTCGAGGAGCGTGGGGCGGCGCTGGTGGCCCACTACTACGTGGATGCCGACGTCCAGGATCTCGCCGAAGAGACCGGGGGTTTCGTGGCTGATTCCCTGGAAATGGCGCGCTTCGGCAAGAATCACGAGGCCGACACCCTGGTGGTGGCCGGGGTCCGGTTCATGGGCGAGACCGCGAAGATCCTGTCGCCGGAGAAGCGGGTGGTGATGCCGACGCTCGAAGCCGAGTGTTCCCTGGACCTCGGTTGCCCGCCGGAGGAGTTCGAGGCGTTCTGCCGCGAGCACCCGGATCGCACGGTGGTGGTCTACGCCAACACCTCGGCACGGGTGAAGGCCGTGTCGGACTGGGTGGTGACCAGCAGCGTGGCGCTTCCCATCGTGGAGCGCCTGCATGATCGCGGCGAGAAGATCATCTGGGCGCCGGACAAGCACCTCGGGCACTGGATCGAGTCCCAGACCGGGGCCGACATGCTGCTCTGGAACGGCGCCTGCGTGGTGCACGAGGAGTTCAAGTCCAAGGCACTGTTCGAGCTCAAGGCGCTATATCCGGACGCCGGCGTGCTGGTGCACCCGGAGTCGCCGGCGGCTGTGATCGAGATCGCCGACGTGGTGGGTTCCACCAGCCAGATCATCAAGGCGGCCGGGGAGCTGCCTCACAGCACGTTCATCGTCGCCACCGACCGCGGCATTTTCCACAAGCTGCGTCAGCGCAACCCGGAGAAGCGTTTCATCGAGGCGCCCACGGCCGGGGAGGGCGCGACCTGCAGGAGCTGCGCGCACTGCCCGTGGATGGCGATGAACGAGCTCGAGCAGCTCGCCGCCTGCCTGCGCAGCGACGAGGCCATGGCGGGCAACGAGATCCACGTGGATCCGGAGATCCGCCGCCAGGCCATGGTGCCGCTGCAGCGGATGCTGGATTTCCAGGTCTGAGTCAGCCCGGGCGGCGGGCCACCAGCAAGGTGACCTCCTGGGTCAGCACCACCTGATCGTCCTGATCCTTCAGGGTGTCACCGAGCACCACGAGGCCGGCGTCGGGCCGTGAGCGGGACTCGCGCCGGGAGAGGCTGCGCGTCTCGTAGGTGAGCGTGGCGCCGGCGCGAGCCGGGGCCGGCAGCCTGAGCTTGTCCTTGCCGAGCATGGCGAGCACCTGGATGCGGTCGTCGTGGTCGAAGAACAGCCGGGTGCAGATGGCGAACAGGTGCACCGAGGACGCGGTGAGAGCGCCGAATATCGAGGCACGGGCCGCTTCCGGGTCCGTGTGATAGGGCTGGGGATCCCAGCGCTCGGCGAACTCGATCACTTCCTGCTCGGTCAGCGGATACCGGCCGATGACCGAGTGGTAGTCGTCGCCGATGTCCTCGAAATAGCGCATCGCGGCTCAGCTCGCCTGGCTGGTGATCCCCAGGTCGTCGAACATGGCCATGTCGTCGTCGAACGTGGGGTTCGGCGTGGTCAGCAGCTGATCGCCGCAGAAGATGGAGCCGGCGCCGGCCATGAAGCACAGCGCCTGGGCTTCCTGACTGAGATCCGTGCGGCCGGCGGAGAGCCGCACCACTGAATCCGGCATGAGGATGCGCGCCACCGCGATGGTACGCACCAGCTCCAGCGGCGACAGTTCCTCGGCGTTCTCGAGCGGTGTGCCGGGGACGCGCACGAGCTGATTGATGGGCACCGACTCCGGGTGGTGGGGCAGGTTGGCGAGCTGCACCAGCATGGAGGCGCGGTCCCGGCGGGTCTCGCCCATACCGACGATGCCGCCGCAACAGACCTTCACGCCGGCGTCGCGGACGTTGTCCAGGGTTTCCAGCCGGTCCTGGTAGCTGCGGGTGGTGATGATCTCGTTGTAGTACTCCGGCGAGGTATCCAGGTTGTGGTTGTAGTAGTCGAGCCCCGCCTCGGCCAGCTCCGTCGCCTGCTCGGGCTCGAGCATGCCCAGGGTCACGCAGGTCTCCATGCCCACGTCCTTCACCGCCCGGACCAGCGCCGAGACCTTGGTCACCTGGGCGCGTGTAGGCCGGCGCCAGGCCGCCCCCATGCAGAACCGGGTGGAACCCGCGGCCTTGGCCTTGCGGGCGGCTTCCACCACCTGCTCGAGGGGCAGCAGGGCGTGGGCGTCGACGCCGGCGTCGTAGTGCACGCTCTGGGGGCAGTATTTGCAGTCTTCGGGGCAGCCGCCGGTCTTGATGCTCAGCAGGGTGGCCACCTCCACCTCGTTGGCGCGCTGGTGGCGCCGGTGCACGTCCTGGGCCTGGAACAACAGATCGTTGAGCGGCAGCTCGAACAGGTCGAGCGCCTCGCTCACCTGCCAGTCGTGACGGATGTCTGCGGACGTGGAGCCGTTCGTGTTCACCTGAACCTCCTCGAGTTGAGCAGCGCGCGAGGCTACTCGATCAACGCTCCCGTGACCAGTCGTGCACGACCTCCACCACCGCCCGGGTCAGATGCCGCAGATCGTCGGGCTCGATCACGTACGGCGGCATCACATACACCAGCCGGCCGAACGGCCGCACCCAGACCCCGCGCGCCACCAGCTCGCGCTGCACCTCGGCGACGTCCACCGGCTCGTGCAGCTCCACCACGCCGATGGCGCCCATGGCGCGGACGTCGGCCACCGCGGCCAGCTCCCGGCAGGGGGCGAGCTCGGTGCGCAGGGTGTCCTCGATCTCCGCTACCCGCTGTTGCCAGGGGCCGGCGGTGAGCAGGTCGATGCTGGCCGTGGCCACGGCGCACGCTAGCGGGTTGCCCATATAGGTGGGGCCGTGCATCACGGCGCCGCCGTTGCCTTCGCCGGCGGAGATCACCTCGGCCACGTGGTCGGTGGTGAGGGTGGCGGCCAGGGTCATGTAGCCGCCGGTGAGCGCCTTGCCCACGCACAGCAGATCCGGCTCCACCCCGGCGTGCTCGCTGGCGAACAGCGTGCCGGTGCGGCCGAAGCCGGTTGCGATCTCGTCGTGGATCAGGAGCACTCCATACTCGTCGCACAGCCGCCGCACTTCGCGCAGGTACTGCGGATGGTAGAAATGCATGCCGCCGGCACCCTGGACGATGGGCTCGAGGATCACCGCGGCGATGTCGTCGTGGTGGCGCGCGACGAGCTGGCGGATCGAGGTGAGATCTTCCGGGTTCCACGGCTCGTCGTAGCGGCAGCGGGGGGCGTCGGCGAAGTAGTGCTGCGGCAGGATGCCGGTGAAAATCTGATGCATGCCGGTCACCGGATCGCATACCGACATCGCCTGAAACGTGTCGCCGTGGTAGCCGGAGCGCAGCGCCAGCAGCCGCGTCTTCGGACGGCCGCGGGCGTGCCAGTACTGGAACGCCATCTTGATGGCCACCTCCACGGACACCGAGCCCGAGTCGGCGAGGAATACCTTGGTGAGGCTCGGCGGGGTGAGCGCGCATAGCCGTTGGCCGAGCCGAATGGCCGGCTCGTGGGTGGCACCGCCGAACATGACGTGGGCCATGCGCTGGAGCTGGTCGGTGGCGGCCCGATTCAGCTCCGGATGGTTGTAGCCGTGGATGGCCGCCCACCACGACGACATGCCGTCGATGAGCTCGCGCCCGTCGGCCAGCCGCAGGCGTACCCCTGCCGCGCTCGCGATGGCGTACGCGGGCAGGGGGTCGCCCATGGAGGTGTAGGGGTGCCAAAGATGATTGCGGTCGAAATCCAGGTCGTCGTTGCTGATTCCGTGGAAGGTCATCACAAAGAGATCCGGTTGGCGTGCGAACGAATGAAGCCGGCGTCGACGGACTCCGGCCACGGCAGCTCCAGCAGGCACCGGGCACCACTGAAGCCGAGCTTGGCGGCCCGGCTCTCCGCCGGGCCCGCGCCGTTCAGTACCAGCCCGGCGAGGGGCACGCCGCGGCTCTCGAGCGCCTGCACGGAGAGCAGGGTGTGGTTGATGCTGCCGAGATAGTAGCTGCACACCAGCACCACCGGCAGCCGCCAGTCCGCGAGCAGGTCGAGATTCAAGAGCGTCTCGGAGAGCGGCACCATCAAACCGCCGGCCAGCTCCACCACCAACGGCCGTTCGGTGGCGGGCAGCGCCAGCGCCGCGGGGTCGATGGTGACCCCGTCGAAGCGGGCGGCGGCGTGCGGCGAGAGCGGCTGGGTGAGCCGGTAGGCCTCGGGATGGAAGCGGCGCCCGGGGCCGCTGGCGAGGGCTTCCACCGCCATGGTGTCGGTGTGCTCGAGCCCACCGGATTGCACCGGCTTCCAGTAGTCGGCGTCCAGCGCCTCCACCAGCACCGCGGATACCACGGTCTTGCCCACCTCGGTGCCGATACCGGCGACGACTACCCCGTTCATGCGGCGCGGGCCTCCTCGAGCGCGTCGAACAGCCGGTCGATCTCCCCGTGGCTGTTGTGGCTGTGCAGACAGATGCGGATGCGCTCGGCACCGGCCGGCACCGTGGGCGCGACGATGGGCACCACCCCCAAACCCGCCCGTTGCAGCTCGGCGGCCACGGCGCGAACCTGGTCGTTGCCCGGAATCAGCACCGACTGGATGGCGCTGGTGCTGTCCAGCCAGTCCCAGGAGCTCTGCCCGGCGCGGGCGCGGAAGGCGTCGATGAGCTCGAACAGGCGCCGGCGCGCGTCGTCGAGCTCGGGCAGCAGGCCGTAGGCGGCTTCGACGGCGGCCAGCGCGGCCGGAGGCGGGGCGGTGGAATAGATGAAGGGGCGGGCGAAATTGATCAGGTACTCGCGCAGGGTGGCGGAGCCGACCACCGCGGCGCCGTGCACGCCGAGGGCTTTTCCGAAGGTGCACACCCGTGCCAGCAGGCGGTCCTCGATGCCGTCGCGCACCGCCGTGCCGGCGCCCGCGGGCCCGTAGACGCCGGTGCTGTGGGCCTCGTCCACCACCACGGCGGCACCGAAACGTTCCGCCAGCGCCACCAGATCCGGCAGCGGCGTCTCGTCGCCGTCCATGGAGTACAGGCTTTCGACCCCGACCACCACGTGGCCCTCGGCCTCGGCGAGCTTGGCTTCCAGGTCCGCCAGGTCGTTGTGACGAAAAATCAGCCGCTGCGCCTTCGACAGGCGGGCGCCGTCGATCATGCTGGCGTGAATGAGCTCGTCGAGCACCAGGGTGTCGCCGGCGTCGAGCAGGCAGGCGAAGAGCCCCGTGTTGGCGGCGTAGCCGGTGGCGAACACCAGCGCCGCCTCGGCGCGATGATGGCGGGCGATCAGCGCCTCCAGGGCCTCCGCCCGGGCGCTGTTGCCGGAGATCAGCCGCGAGCCGGTGGCACCGTTGGCCGCGGCGCCGCAGGCGGCCTCGGCGCGCCGAATGGCGTCACGCAGGGCGTCGCTGCGCGCGAGGGCGAGATAGTCGTTGGAGCAGAAATCCGGGCCGTCGACGTCGCTGCGCAGCCGGCGCAGGGACTGCGCTTCGGCGCGGGCATCGAGCTTGGCGCGCATGGCGTCGAGAACCGCAGGCGTCATGGATTCGGAGATTCCGGTAAACGGCGGGCCATGCTACGAGAAGCGGGCCCGGCAGCATAGAGGGGATCAGGACTGGGCGACGCGCAGCGCGTGGCGGAAATCGTCGATGCGCTGGTCGAGCCGGGCGATGAGCTGGGTGTCCGCGGTATCCGCCAGCCGGCGAGCGTACTGCAGGTGCTGGATCGCTTTCTGATAGGCACCGTGCAGGGCGAAGTATTCCGCCCGGGCCCGGTGCACACCGATGGTGTTGCCCGCCAGCCCCGAGACCTCGGCGAGCTGGTACCACACGTCCACCTCGTCGGAACGGAGGCGGCTCTGCCGGGCCAGCACGTCCTCCGCCTCATCGTAGTTCTTCTGTTCCGTCAGCACGTCCGCGTACAGCATCGCGAGTGGCGCGTTGTCCGGGTTGAGCTCGAGGTGCCGGGCCAGCAGCGTCTCGGCCTGCTCGAGCTCGCCCGCGGCGATGAGCAGCTCGCCGTAGGCGCCGATGTAGAGGATCTTCTGCGGGTCTTCGGTGAACAGCGCGTCCGCGAGCGCCAGCGCCTCCTGGTGCTCGCCGGTGCGGGAGAGTGCGAGGGCCAGGCCGTAGCGGGCCGCCGCCGAGTCGGGGTCGTCGCGCACTGCCTTCTCGAACCGCTTCACCGCCGCCTGGGGGGTGTCGGCGAAGTGCACGGCCGCCCGGGCGCGCATCAGCGCGTAGTCTTGCGATTCGTCGTACGCCCGGTCCGGATACTGCTGAACCTGCTGCCGGGCATCGGCGATGCGCGACTCCGACAGCGGGTGAGTCAGCAGGAACTCCGGCGGGCGCCGGGTGAAGCGATAGGCGCGCTGCATGCGCTCGAACATGCGTGACATGCCGCGGGGGTCGAGCCCGGCGCTGATCATGGTGTTGAGGCCGATGCGGTCGGCTTCCTGCTCGCGGCTGCGACTGTAGCGGAGCTGATTCGACTGCGCCGCGGCCTGCGCCGCGGATACGGCCGCCATACCGGCGTCGCTGCCGCCCACGGCGCCCACCATGATGGCGGCGATGAGCGACGCCAGGGTAGGCAGCGTCTGAGCCCGCTGCTCCTCGACCCCGCGGGCGAAGTGGCGCTGGCTCAGGTGCGCGAGCTCGTGGGCGATCACCGACGAGTACTCGTGCACGTCCTCGGCGGCGAGCAGCAGCCCGAGGTTGATGCCGATCACGCCGCCGGGGGCGGCGAAAGCGTTGATGTCCTCCTGATCCACCAGCACCACCTGCATCACGTTCTCGCGTAGATCGGCGTGCTGCGCCAGATCCGCCGTGTGCCAGGTGACCCAGTACTTGAGCAGCGGGTCGTCCACGGTGGGCAGGGCGGCGTGAAGCTGCTTGAGGAACTGGTTGCCGATCTCCCTCTCCATGGCCGGGGAGATGAGGCGCGAGGCGCCGTCGCCCAGGCGCGGCAGCTCGCTCGGCGCGACGTCCGCCCGGACGGGCATGATCAGTCCCGCCGCCAGCACGCAGGCGGCGGCCCGGCGGGGCCATGCGGCAGTCCTGACTCGGCGGCTCGACATGGGATTCATGATACTGCATGGACGTGCCTCGTGGCTCGAAAGTTCCGTTGGCGCATCGGTCGGCGGCGCTATACTCTGGGCAGCCATGATGGATACCGACGCTGAGCCCCGTCTGCTGGATGCCCAGGACCTGCGCTGCCCGATGCCGCTGCTCAAGGCCAAGAAGGCCCTGAACGAGATGGCGGAAGGCGAAGTGCTGCGGATTCTCGCCACCGACCCCGGCTCGGTGCGGGATTTCGAGGTGTTCTCGGAGCAGAGCGGGCATACGCTGCTCGAATCGCGCCAGGACGGCGAGACGTACGTTTACCTGCTGCGCAAGAACGCGGGCTGATGCGCTTCGTTCAGGTCATCAGCGGCTGGATCAACCGCTACTTCTCGAATGAAGAGGCCATCTACCTGGTGGTCATGCTGGTGGTTGGCGCGCTGGTGCTGTTCTTGCTCGGCGGCGTGCTGGCGCCCGTGCTCGCCGGCCTGGTCATCGCCTTCCTGCTCCAGGGGGTGGTGCGCGCGCTGATGAGCTGGCGGGTGCCCGAGCGCGCGGCCGTGCATCTGACCTTCGCGCTCTTCATCGGCGCCATGGTCACCTTTCTGGTGTTCGTGGTGCCGCTGGTGTGGCAGCAGTTCCGCGCCCTCATGGGTGCGCTGCCGGAGTTGATGGGGCGGCTGCGGGAGATCGGCCGCGACCTCTCGCAGCGGTTCCCCGATCTCATCACGCCGGAGCAGATCGATCAGTGGATCGCCGCGGCCACCAGTCAGGTGGGGGCCCTGAGCGGCAACGCCCTCGAGGCCCTGGTGGCCAACGTGCCGTCGCTGGTGGCGTTTCTCATCTACGTGGTGCTGGTGCCCATCTCGGTGTTCTTCTTTCTGAAGGACCGGGAGGCCATGATGGCGTGGTTCGTCTCATTGTTGCCCCGGCACCGGCCCATGCTGAACGAGGTGGGGGCCGAGATGAATCTGCAG
>JBMCWS010000050.1:0-19085 GCA_048621375.1 Pseudomonadota bacterium
CTGCCCGGGCGCTTCGGTATTCCGGCGCTGTACGTCAGCCACGACATCGACGAGGTGGCGCGGCTGGCGGATCGGCTGCTGGTGCTGGCCGATGGCCGGGTGCGCACCCACGGTGAGACCACCGACGTGGTGGAGCGTCTGGATCTGCAACCGGTCACCGGGCGGTTCGAGGCCGGTGTGCTGGTGGAAGGGCGGGTCGAGCACCACGATCGGCGCTTGCACCTGACCGAAGTGGCGGTCGGCGACGACGCCGTCGTCATGCCGCTGGCGAGCCGTCTGGCCCCCGGCGCGCCGGTGCGGCTGCGCATTCGCGCCCGGGACGTGGCGCTGGCGACGGTGCGACCGGAGGGGCTGTCGATCCGCAACGTGCTGCCGGGCACGCTCACCGAGCTGGTCGCGGAGCCGGAAAGCGCTTTCGTCGAGGCGCGGGTGGCGTTGAGCGGCGCGCGGTTGCGTTCGCGCATCACCCGCGCGGCGGCGGAGGCGCTTGCCCTGCGGCCGGGCATGTCCGTCTATGCCCTGGTGAAGAGCGTCAGCTTCGAGGGCGCCGCCTGAGTCGGGTCAGCCGCCGCGCAGCCACGGCAGGGCGCGCCCGCCGACCTCGTGACCCACCAGTGCGCGTGCAATGTCCACCACGTCGAGCAGGGCGTCGAGGTCGACCCCGGTCTCGAAGCCGGCCTGATGCAGCAGACTCACCAGATCCTCGGTGGCCAGATTGCCGGCGGCACCGGGGGCGAACGGGCAGCCGCCGAGACCGCCGATGCTGGCGTCGAACTTACGGATGCCGCACTCCATGGCCTGCCAGGCATTGGCGAGCGCGAGTGCCCGGGTGTCGTGAAAGTGCGCGGAGAGCCGGTCGGCGCCGAAGCCGGCGACGAGTCGGCCGAACAGCGACTTGACCTGCGCCGGGTTGCCGGCGCCGATGGTGTCGGCAACGATCACTTCCGCGGCGCCGGCGTCGAACATGCGCGCGGTGAGGGACTCGACGCGGGATTCGGGCACGGCCCCTTCGTAGGCGCAGCCCATTGCCACGGAAATGTAGGCGCGGCCGTCGACCCCGTCCTGCTTCGCCTGCGCGACGATTTCGCCGCATACGCCCACCGTGGTCTCGAGGTCCATATTGATGTTCTTGCGGTTCATGGTGTCGGTGGCGGAGAGCACCACGGCCACCGACCGCATGCCGGCCGCCCGGGCGAGCTCGTAGCCCTTCTGATTGGGGATCAGCGCCGAGAAGTCGGCGCTGTCGAGATCGAGCCCGGCCACCACCTCGTCGGCGCCGGCCATGTTCGGTACCGCTTTAGGGCTGACGAAACTCACCGCTTCCACCGCGGGAATGCCGGTGGCCACCAGCTCGCGGATGAGCCGGGCGCGGTCGGCCGGGGTCACCGTGGCGGGGTCGTTCTGCAGGCCGTCCCGGGGGCCGACGTCGTTGACGATCACCTGATCCATCAGTGCCCTCCCTGAGCGATGGTGCCCGCTTCCAGCGCCTCGTCGAGCCGTGCCGCGTCCACGTCGGTCCATTCCCGGAAGACTTCGACGGTATGCGCCCCGAGCAGCGGGGGCGGGCTGAAGCTCTCGTCGTCGTCGCCGCTCAGCTTGATCGGGTTGCCCGGTACCTCGGCGCTGCCGCCCAACGGGTGGCTGAGCTCCACCACCATGTTGCGCCAGCGCACCTGGGGATCGGAGAGCGCTTGCGCGAGATTGTTCACCCGGGCACAGGGAATGCGCGCCGCCTCCAGCGCTGCGAGCCAGTGCTCGGCGCCGTGCTCCTTCAGCCGCTCGGCGATCAGCCCCTCGATGTGGTCCTTGTGCGCGAGCCGTTCGGCGGCGGTGGCGAACTTCGGGTCGCGCAGCTCGTCGATGTCCACCAGCTCCACCAGCGGCGGCCAGAAGCCGTCGCCGATCACCGCGATGATGATGGTGTCGTCGGCGGTCTCGAAGGTGTTGTACGGGGTGTGCACGAAGTGCGAGTTGCCGATGGGCTCGGGGATCTCGCCGGACATGGCGTACATGGCGGCCATGTAGTTCAGCAGGCTGATCTGCACGTCGAGCATGGAAATGTCCACGTGCTGCCCCTTGCCGGTGCGCGTCCGTGCGAGCAGCGCGGACTGGATGCCCATGACGGCGAACATGCCGCCGCCCAGATCGCCGATGGGAATGCCGGCGCGAACCGCCTCGCCCGGGCCGGTGCCGGTGATGGACATGCCGCCGCCGAGCCCCTGCACGATCTGATCGAACGCCGGGCGTTGATAGCGCGGCCCGCTCTCGCCGAAGCCCGTGACCGAGCAGGTGATGATGGCGGGATTCACCTCGCTCAGGGTGCCGTGGTCGATGCCCAGGCGCTGCGGTACCCCGGCGGAGAAGTTGTCCAGAACCACGTCCGCGGCTCTTACCAGCTCGTAGAAGAACTCGCGTCCGGCGTCGCTCTTGAGGTCGATGGCGACGCTGCGCTTGTTGCGGTTCAGGGTGAAGAAGTAGGCGCCCATGCCGTGGATGGCGTACTTGGGATCCCCTTCGAGCAGCCGCCGCGTTCCTTCCCCTCGTCCCGGCGGTTCCACCTTGACGGTGTCGCAGCCGAGGTCGGCGAGGATCATCCCGGCGTAGGGGCCGGAGAGCATGTGCGAGAGGTCGATGAGGCGGATGCCTTCGAGGGGTTTGCTCATGGGTGGCGGTGGGCTCCGGATTCAGCGAAACGCGTGCCGCTATTGTATACAAGTGCGCGATAATGTCCATTCACCCGGGTGCGGGGGCGTCCGTTTCCAGGGCGTGGCGGGCGGCCCGGATGTGGCTGCGCATGACCGCCTCGGCCCAGGCCGGGTCCCGCGCCTCCAGAGCCTCGAGGAGCTCCCGGTGCTGATGGTGGGACTGCGCCAGGCGCTCGAGCGTGAACCGTTGCGCGGTATGGGCGGTCAGCGCCTGCTCCACCAGGTGCCTGAGCATGCGCGCCAGGCGCGGGCTGCCCGACGCCTCCCAGACCGTCTCGTGGATGACGCGGTTCAAACGCAGGAAACCGGCGGTGCGGTCCGACGTGCGCGCGTCGCTGGTCAGCAGCTCGTCCATCTCGGCGATGCATGCCGCGATCCGCGCCCGGGCTTCGGGGTCCGAGCGCTCGGCGGCGCGCGCCGCCGCCTGACCTTCGAGCAGCGCCCGCAACGAGAACAGATCGTCGAGGTCGTCCTCGCTCCAGGATTTCACCTGTGCCCCCTGGTTACGCTGGATCACCACGAAATCCTCGGCGGCCAGGCGGCGCAGCGCTTCGCGCACCGGCGTGCGGCTCACTCCGCAGAACGCCACCAGGGCGGTCTCTTTCAGGCGCGCGTTGGGCGCGAACGTGCCGTCGAGGATGTTGGCGCGGATGATTTGGTAGGCGTGGTCGGCGGCGTTGTCCAAAGCCGGGGCGTCCCTGATGAGGCAGGCGCCATGATAACAGACAGGATGTATACAACCGGACGCGGGACACGCGCCGCCGCGACCGTGGGCGCGGCGGCGCCGGTTCGGCGTCGTCGTGGCTCGCTCGCCACCGGGCGGGTGGCGATTTGAATATCGCCCGAGCAGGCGCGGTAGACTGTGCGGCTTTCGTGCGCCCGCGCGCGCCTCGAAAGGTCATTCATGCGTCCACTGCACTACTACCTGCTCGGCACGGGGAGCTGGTTCCTCGCTTTCGGCATCCAGGGGGTGATGTTCGCCTGGCTGGTCACCATGGTGCTGCACGAGACCCCGGAGAAGGTGGGCATCGCGCAGATGTCGCTGCTGCTTCCCGGCACGGCGTTGATCCTCATCGGCGGCAGCTACGCCGATCGCTTCGGCGCGCGGCGGGTGGCGCTGCTCGCCCAGTCCGTGGCGCTGGTGGCGCCGCTGCTGCTGGTGGCCCTGGTGGCGACGGACCGGCTGAGCTTTCCCACCATGATCGGCTATGCGGTGCTCATGGGCTGTGCCCAGGCGTTCGTCACCCCCTCCCGGGACGGCTTGCTGAATCAGGTGGCGGAGGGGCGGGTGCAGCGCACGGTGATGCTCACCAGCGTCAGTCAGTTCGGTCTGCAGGTGGTGGGCTTCGCCATCGCTTCCCTGGCGGATTCCGTGGGCGCGGAGCCCATCCTGCTGGCTCAGGCCCTGGTGCTCTCGGTGGGCGTCTTCGGCTTCAGCCGCATCGACAATCAGCGGCACGGCCCCGGCGTAGCGACCAGGCTCCGGGATTCGCTCATGGAAGGCGGCCGCACGGTGTTCTCGTCGCCGGCCATGCGGATGATTGTGGTCCAGAACGTCTGCATGGGGATGTTCTTCATGGGGACGTATATCGTCACCATGCCGCTGCTGGTCCGGGAGGTGTACCACGGCAGTGCCATGGACCTGTCGTTGATGAACGCGGCCAACAGCCTGGGCCTGGTGACCACCATCGTGGTGCTGTTGCGGTTCGGCGACGTCTATCGGCAGGGCCGGGCGCTGCTGGTGGCTCAGGCGGTGGGGGCCATGGTGCTGGGGCTGGTGGCGCTGGCCCCGGCATTCGAGCTGTACCTGGCGGCGATCTACTGCTGGGGCATCTGCGGTGGTGCCGCCATGGCCATGTCGCGGACCATCATGCAGGAGCAGGCGCCGGATGCACAGCGCAGTCGGGTGATGAGCTTCTATTCCTTCTCGTTCCTCGGCGCCGGGCCGGTGGGCGCGGTGTTGAACGGTTACCTGGTGGACGTCCTGGGCCCGCAGACCGCCGTGTTGATCTCCGCGGGGGGCATGTTCACCATCATGCTGGTGGTGGCGACACGATCGAGCCTGTGGCGGCTGACCGGCGAGCGTCCGGAACCGGCGACGCTGTGACCTCATGAGGAGTGCCGGATGAACGAGGCGGGCATCAGGCTGGCGGTGGACATCGGCGGGACGTTCACCGACGTGGTCATCGACGGGTTCGGCGGCGATGGCGCCGGCCGGGTCACCACCAAGGTGCTCACCACCTACCCAGATCCCGCGGACGGGGTCCTCACCGGGATCCGCCGGGTCCTGGCCGAGGCGGAGGTCGCGCCGGGCGACGTGCGCTTGATGCTCCATGGCACCACGCTCGCCACCAACGCCCTGATCGAGCGCCGCGGCGCGGTGACCGCGCTCCTCACCACGGAAGGCCACCGCGATGCCGTGGAGATGGCCTTCGAGAACCGCTTCGAGCAGTACGACATCGGCATCGATCGGCCCCGGCCGCTGGTGCCGCGGCCGCTGCGGCTGCCGGTGCCCGAGCGCATGGATGCCCGGGGCCGGGTGCTGGGGGCGCTGGATACCGCAGCCGTGGCGGCGCTGGTGGAGACGCTCGCGGCACGGCAGGTGGAGAGCGTGGCGGTGGGCCTGCTGCACGCCTACGCGAATCCGGCCCACGAGCAGCAGGTGGCGGAGATTCTGGGCGCGGCGCTGCCGGAGGTTTCGGTGACGCTCTCGTCGCACGTGTGCCCCGAGATCCGGGAGTACGAGCGGCTGTCCACCGCCTGCGCCAATGCCTACGTCAAGCCGCTCATGAATCGCTATCTGGCGAGCCTCGAGGTTCAACTCGCCGACCTGGGGCTCGCGTGCCCGGTGCTGTTGATGACCTCCGGAGGCGGGCTCACCACGCTGGCCACGGCCGCCGAGTATCCCATCCGCCTGGTAGAGAGCGGCCCCGCCGGCGGCGCCATCCTGGCGGCCCAGGTGGCCCGGGAGACGGGTCATCAGCGGGTGCTCTCCTTCGACATGGGCGGCACTACCGCCAAGATCTGCCTCATCGATGACGGCACGCCGCTGTTCTCCCGCTCCTTCGAAGTGGATCGGGTGTACCGCTTCAGGAAGGGCAGCGGCCTGCCGGTCCGCATCCCGGTGATCGAGATGGTGGAGATCGGCGCCGGGGGCGGTTCCATCGCCCGGGTCGACAAGCTGCAGCGGATCGCCGTGGGGCCGGCCAGCGCCGGCTCGGAGCCGGGGCCCGCCTGCTACGGGCGCGGCGGCACGGCCCCGACGGTGACCGACGCCGATGTGGTCCTCGGGCGCATTCGCGGCGAATACTTCGCCGGCGGGCGCATGTCCCTCGACGCCGCCGCGGCGCGCCGCGCCGTGGCCGAAACCGTGGGCGCGCCCCAGGGGCTCGAGCCGGCGCTGGCGGCGTATGGCGTGGCCGAGGTCGTGGACGAGAACATGGCCGCCGCGGCCCGGGCCCATGCCGGGGAATGGGGCACGGATGCAGCATCGCGCACGCTGGTGGCGTTCGGGGGCGCGGCGCCGTTGCATGCGGCTGCTTTGGCCGACAAGCTCAAGATCGACCGGATCGTGGTCCCCCGCGGTGCCGGAGTCGGATCCGCCATCGGGTTTCTCCTCGCACCGGTGAGCTACGAGGTGGTGCGCAGCCGCTATCAGCGGCTTTCGGCGTTCGATCCCGGCGCTGCCAACGAGGTCATGGCCGAGATGCGCGACGAGGCGGCGGCGGTGGTGGGCGCCGCAGCGCCGGAGGATCCGTTCCGGGAAGTGCGCCGGGCGCACATGCGCTACGTCGGGCAGGGTTACGAGATTGCGGTGCCGGTGCCCACGGCGCCTCTGGGCCCGGAGCACGCCGGTGAGTTGCACGCGGCGTTCGAGGCGGAGTATCAGCGACTCTACGGCCGCACCATTCCCGGGTTGGACGTGGAGGTCCTGAGCTGGACCCTGACCCTGATCGCCCGGGAGCCCGGCGCACCCGGTAGGCCGGCGCCGCCGGCGCCGCGGGCGCCCGCCGCCCACGACGACTGTGCGCTGTTCGACGCCGCCAGCCGCCGCACCGTGCGCGCGGCCGTGTACCGGCGCGACGCCCTCGGGCCCGGTGACGGGGGATGGGGACCGGCGCTGGTGGTGGAGGAGCAGACCACCACGGTGGTGGGTGCGGACTTCGCATGGCACGTGGACGCCCGGGGGTATCTGGTGCTGGAGCGCCGGCCACCGGCGGGAGGACGATCATGAATACGCACGCCGGGCTCGCCAGACTCGAAACCCAACTGGTCTGGAACCGCTTGCTCGCCATCGTCGAGGAACAGGCGCAGACGCTCATGCGCACCGCGTTCTCCACGGTGGTGCGCGAGGCGGGCGATCTGTCCGCCGGGGTTTTCGACACCCGGGGCCGCATGCTGGCCCAGGCGGTGACCGGAACCCCCGGACACGTCAACGCCATGGCGGCGTCCGTCGGCAGGTTTCTCGCCCGCCATCCGCTCGAGACGCTGTCGCCCGGTGACGTGCTGCTCACCAACGACCCGTGGGACGGGACCGGACACCTCAACGATTTCACCGTGGTGACCCCCATCCGTCACCGGGGGCGCTGGGTGGCCCTGTTCGCCGCCACCAGCCACATCGCCGACGTGGGTGGCCGCGGCTTCGGGCCCGATGCCAACGACCTGTTCGAAGAGGGGCTGCAGATCCCCGTGTCGTTCTTGTTCCGCGAGGGGCGCCGGGACGAGACCCTGATGGCCATCATTGCCCGCAACGTGCGCGATCCCGTGGTGGCGGAAGGGGACCTGTACTCGCTGGCGGCGTGCAACGACACCGGCGGCAGACAGCTCGTGGAGATGCTGGAAGATTTCGGCCTCGCTGATCTGGAGGCTCCGGGGCAGGAGATCCTCGAACGTTCGCGGCGCGCCATGACCGACGAGATCGCGCGTTTGCCGGCCGGTGAGTACCGCAACCGCATGCGCATCGATGGCTACGACGAGCCCGTGGATCTGGTTTGCCGGGTGACCATCGCTCACGAGCGCATCACCGTTGACTTCGACGGCAGCTCCGCGGAATCCGCCTACGGCATCAACGTGCCGCTTCCGTATACCGAGGCCTACGCGTCCTTCGGCGTGCGCTGCATCGTCGGCGGCGACATTCCCAACAATGCGGGATCGCTGGCGGCCGTCCGGGTCACCGCACCCGAAGGGTGCATTCTCAACGCCCGGCCGCCCCGGGCGGTGTCGGCGCGCCACGCCATCGGGCAGATGCTGCCGGACGTGATTCTCGGCTGCCTCGACCAGGTTCTTCCCGGCCGGGTGCCGGCGGAAGGCGCGTCCTGCATCTGGAACCCGGTGTTCCGCAACGTCCAGACCGGCGCGCGGGCGCCCTTCGTCATCAACCCCATCTACAACGGCGGTACCGGCGCGCGCCCGGGGCAGGACGGCCTCTCCACCACGGCGTTTCCCTCCGGCGTGCGTACCACGCCGACGGAGGTGAACGAGGTGACGTCGCCGCTGGTGATCCGGCGCCGGGAGTACCGCACCGACTCGGCCGGGGCGGGCCGGTTTCGCGGCGGGCTCGGCCAGGTGATCGAGGTGGCCCACCGTGACGGCGAGGCCTTCGTGGTCTCGAAAATGTTCGATCGGGTACGGCATGCGGCGCGCGGGCGGCAGGGCGGTGGTGCCGGTGCCCCGGGCCGCGTCTACGTGCGCGGCGGCGAACCGTTGCGCGGCAAGGGCCGCGACGAGGTGCCGGCGGGTGCGGTGCTGGTGATGGAAACCCCCGGTGGCGGCGGGATCGGCGACGCCAACGATCGGGACCGCGAGCGGGTCCGCGCGGACCTCGAGGCGGAGCTGATTTCCCCCGCCGCTGCGCGCGAGGTCTACGGGTTCGACTCCGAAGTCGAATGACCGCCACCCTCGTCACGGCCGCAGTAAATTGATATAACGCGTATCAAATTCTGCGCGGGGAGGGGCGCGAATGTCGGGACAGCGAGACCAGCACCAGCGGCGCGGGCTGGATGCAGCGTTCGGCGGAATCGAGACCACGCTCGATGAGCAGCGGACGATCTGGCTCGAAGCGCTGCACGAGGACGCCATCTGGGAGGGCCCCACGTTCGAGACGCCGATCTATATCGTCGGCCGAGCCGCCGTGGGGCGTTTCATGGAGTATCTGCTCGAAGTGGTGCCGAAATTTTCGACCGAGCTGGTGGCGGCGCATCCCACCGACGACCCGGAGACGGTGATCATCGAATCCATCGGCGGGGGCGACACCATCTACGGCGGCACCTACCAGCAGCGGTATTTCTCGACGATCACCACCCGCGACGGCCGCGCCTTTCGCATGCGCGAGTACTGCAACCCCTTTCAGACCTACAAGGCCTTCGGCCGCGAGCGCTGGGACGCCCGGATCGCCGAGATCGTGCGGGACCACAACGTGGATTGGCCGGCCTCGCAGCCGCCCGATCGGGCACGCTTGCCGAACACCTGAAACGAGGAGAATCGAATGCAAGAGATTGCAAATGGACTGAAGTTTCCCGAGGGCCCGATCGCCCTCGACGATGGTTCCGTGGTCCTGGTGGAGATCGCCCGCGGCACCCTGAGCCGCATCTCCCCGGAGGGACGGGTCGACGTCATCGCCGAGCTCGGCGGCGGACCGAACGGCGCGGCGCTCGGGCCGGACGGCGCGATCTACGTCTGCAACAACGGCGGTTTCGCCTGGGGCGACCACGACGGCGGGCTCGTTCCGGTGGGCACGCCGGAGGATTATTCCGGGGGCCGCATCGAGCGCGTGGAGCTCGACACCGGCCGGGTGGACGTGTTGTACACCGAGTGCGACGGCCAACCGTTGAACGGCCCCAACGACATCGTCTTCGACGCCCACGGCGGCATGTGGTTCACCGACCTCGGCAAGAGCTACGAGACCTACAAGGATCACGGCAACATCTACTACGCGAAGCCGGATGGCGCCATGATCTCGCGTCAGCTCGGGCACCGGGAGACGCCGAACGGCATCGGGCTGTCGCCGGACGAGAGGACCTTGTACTACGCCGAGACCATCACCGGACGGGTCTGGGCGTTCGACCTCGAGGGGCCGGGCCAGGTGGCCCAGGGGCCGGAGGCATCGCGGCTGGTGGCGGGGCTGCCAGGATTTCAACTGTTCGATTCGCTGGCCCTCGACGAGGCAGGCAACGTCTGCGTGGCGACGCTGGTGAACGGCGGAATCACCAGCATCTCGCCCGACGGCGAACACATCGAGCATTTCCCCATGGACGACCCGTTCACCACCAACATCTGCTTCGGCGGCGAGAATCTGCGCACCGCCTACATCACCCTGTCGAGCACCGGGCGGCTGATCGCCACCGAATGGCCGCGCGCCGGATTGCCGCTGAACTTTCTCAACAAGTAGGCCGACGATGCTGCTCCACGAGATCCTCGAGTTCAACAAGCGACGCAAGGGAAGCGCCCGTGCGCTGATTACCCAGGCGGGGGCGGAGCGGACCTTCGCCGCCTTGCACGACCGCAGTATGCAGCTCGCGCAGGCGCTCGCCCGCTCGGGAGGGGAGCGCCATCACGTGGCCATTCTCGCGGACAATCAGCCGGAATACGTCGAGGCCTACTATGGTGTTCCCGCGGCGCGGCAGCGGCTGGTGTTTCTCAACTATCGGCTCGCGGCGCCGGAGCTGGTGCGTATCATCAACGATGCACAGGCGAGCGTGCTGATCTACGCGCCGCAGTTCGCCGATACCGTCGCCGACATGCAGGGGGAGCTCGAATCGGTGCGGCGCACGATCGCGCTCGGCGACGAGTACGAATCCTTCCTCGCCGGCCAGCCGGCCGAGGCGCCGTATCGCGATCTCGACGACAACGAACCCGCCTGGCTGATCTATACCTCCGGGACCACCGGGATGCCGAAGGGGGCGATGATCAGCCACCGCAACCTTTTCGCCTCAGTGTTCAACAACCAGGTGAGCATGCCCGTCGAGCCTCCCGCGGAGCCTTGCTTCCTGTTTCCGTTCCCGCTGTGCCATATCGCCGGCTATGCCGTGCTGGGTCAGCACGTGGGCGGTCATCCGGTGGCCCTGATGACAGCCTACTCGTCCGAGGAATGGATGCGCATGGTGGATGAGCTGTCGGTCACCGGCACGGCGCTGGCGCCGACGATGATCAACATGCTGTTGAACGACCCTGCCATCGATCGTTACCACCTCGGCTCATTGACCGCCATCGGCTACGGCGCGTCGTCGATTCCCGCGGAAGTGCTGCGCAAGGCCATGGAGCGGTTCGGCCCCGTGTTCACACAGGGCTTCGGCATGACCGAGTTGTCGGGCAACGTCATATTCATGTCGAAGTCGGATCACGTGCGCGCTGCGCGGGAGGCGCCGGAGCTGCTCGCCGCCGCCGGCAGGGTGGGCGTGCTCGCGGAGGTGCGCATCGTCGACGACAACGGCGTCGACTGCGCCGCCGGCACCCCCGGCGAGATCGTGGTGCGGGGCGATCAGGTGCTCTCCGGTTACTGGAAGCGGCCGGATGCCAACGCCGAGGCATTCCGTGACGGCTGGTTCCACACCGGCGACATGGCGCGATTCGACGAGGAGGGCTTCGTCTACATCGTCGACCGCAAAAAAGACATGATCGTCAGCGGCGCCGAGAACATCTATCCGAGGGAAGTGGAAGAGGTATTGTACCGGCACCCGGCGGTGGCCGAAGCGGCGGTGTTCGGCCTGCCCGACGAGCACTGGGGCGAGCGCGTGGCGGCCGCAGTGGTGGTGCGGCCCGGGCACACCACCGACGAGGGCGAGCTGGATGCGTTGTGCCGCGAGCAACTGGCGGGTTACAAGCGCCCGCGCGCGTGGTACTTCGTGGACGCGATTCCCAAGAACGTTTCGGGCAAGGTGCTCAAGCGCGAGTTGCGGGACGGTTTCTCCGGCGGCGGTTGAGTTCCGGAGTTTTACGCGCCCGGGCTTGACTTCGGCGGAATCGCCATTCACGACGGATCCCTCCGTAAAAACAGTTGAGGCGGCACCGGCGCTTCAGTAGGCTCCGCGCCCCGGAAGTCGATGGTAACGCCGACGACATCGCTCTGGTGCGTCGGCGGCTTCCGTTCGCAGTACTTGGCAATTCAGGAGCCCTCTTGATGAAGTTTGCCCCCATTGCTGCCGCCGTTGCGGCCAGCACCCTAGTGCCCCAGATCGGGGCCGCCGAGACCGGTGAGCCGGTCCGGCGTATGGAAGAAGTCGTGGTCACCGCCACCAAGCGGGACGAATCGATCCAGGACGTCCCCGTCGCGGTTACGGCACTGTCCGAGATGCAGCTCGAGCGCGCGGGTGTGCAGGACGTCACCGACCTGCCGAGCCTGAGCTCGAGCTTCCACCTGAATTCTTCCCAGACCGAGGCGCGGGGCACGACCTTGCGTATGCGCGGCGTCGGCACCACCGGCAACAACGTCGGCATGGAAAGCGCGGTGGGCGTGTTCATGGACGGTGTGCACTTGAGCCGCCCCGGCATTGCCCTCGGCGACATGATGGACATCGATATGATCGAGGTCCTGCGCGGCCCCCAGGGCACGCTGTTCGGGCGCAACACCAGCGCCGGCGCCCTGGTGGTCCGGACGAAACAACCGAACCTGCAGGAAACCGAGGCCTGGGTGGACGCCACCACCGGCAACCACGACATGTGGTCCGTTCAGGCCGGCGGTAACCTGCCGCTCATCGACAACAAGCTCGCAGCCCGGGCCGCTGTCTCGGTCCGGGAACGCGACGGGTTCGTGGACAGCACCACCGGCGCGGAAAGCGCTACCCGCGACCGGGTCTCCACCCGCGGCCAGCTTCTCTGGGTGGTGGACGATCGCACCGACGTGCGCGTCATCGCCGACTATGCCGAGGCCGAGGAGCAGTGCTGTGATCTGATTCATCTGATCGAGTCGCCCCTGGCGGCGCCCGGCGGGGCGTTCGAGCAGGTGGGGCTCGGCAACGGCGGGGTCGAGTCCTCCGGCGAGGATGCCCTGGAGGACCGGAGATCGAACGGCGAGCGCTTCTCGGAGCCCTTCGATCAGTGGGGCGTCTCCACCGAGATCAATCACGCGCGGGACAACTTCGAGGTGGTCTATCTGGGCGCGTGGCGCGAGTTCGAGACCACGTCGCAGCAGCACACCGACTTCGTGAGCCTCGACGTGTTCTCCACCTCGCCCGAGGTGGCCAACGGCCAGCGCACCGGTGACGACATCCGTACCTTCACCCAGGAGCTGAGGATCTCCGGCGACACGCCGTTCATGCAGTGGATGGTGGGCGGCTACTACATGGACGAGAAGATCGAGAGCACGCAGGGCATGGGTCTCGGTCAGGATTTCGACGACTACGCCCATGCCACCGTCTGGCTCGGCGCGATCCAGCCCGCCTTCGCCGGTCTGCCGGCGGCGACGCAGCAGGCGGTTCGCAACGTGCCCATGGCGACCGGCGGCACCTTCGGTGACGTGCTCGACGCGCCGAACCCCCACGTGGCGTTCGCCGGCGGCGTGAGCTCGGCCGGTGCCTATGCTCAGAACCACTTCGAGCAGCAGACGGAGTCGTGGTCGCTGTTCACCCACAACACCTTCTACCTCACCGACCGTCTGGACCTGGTGGCGGGTCTGCGCTGGGTGGAAGAAGAGAAGGACGGCAGCTTCGTGCAGCCGGAGGCGAACAACGGAGCCTGCCTGAATGCCGCCGCCAACGCCGAAGTGCTGGACGCGGCCGGTCTGGGTGCGCTGGGTGGCGGTGCCCGGACGTACGCCTGCTTCCCCTTCGTGGCGCCGGTGGACGAGAGCAACGCGGCACTACCGGCCGAGTACGATCTGTCGTTCGATGATTCCGAGCTGATCGGAACCCTCAAGGGTGTCTACGCCATCAACGATCTCACCTCCGCTTATCTCAGCTTCACCCACGGCTTCAAGGCGGGCGGCTTCAACCTCGACCCGACGGCAGCCACCTCGGGTGAGTCGCCGCAGTTCGATGCCGAGATCGTCGACGCCTGGGAAGCCGGGGTGAAAACCGAGCTGTTCGACCAGCGCATGCGCCTCAACACCGCGGTGTTCCACCAGGAGTTCGAGGACTTCCAGGTTCTGGAGTTCACCGGCAGCCAGTACACCACCTTCAACGTGCCGAAGGCCGAGAGCACCGGCGCCGAGGTCGAGGTCCTGGCCACGCCGCACAGCTACCTGGACGTGAACCTGTCGGTGACCTACCAGGACGCCCATTATCCGAGCGATTGCGACGGCAACGATGCGAACGCGCCGCCGCAGGTGACCCAGCTCTGCGGCGGCCGGCTGACCAACTCGTCGGACTGGGTCGCGGTGACCGGGGCGAGCTGGGAACAGCCCATCGCCGGGTCGCTGAACTGGTTCGTCAACGGCAACGTCCGCTGGGAGTCCAAGCGCCGTACCGGTACGCAGTGGCGCGACGCGGACGGCGACCGGATCCCGAAGGATTTCCAGGGTGACAATGCCAAGGTGAACCTCCGCACCGGCATCGCGCGGATGGACGGCCGCTGGAGCGTGGAGCTCTGGGGGCACAACATCTTCGACGAGCGCACTCGCAACATGACCGCGAGCACCCCGCTGCGGTTGGGTGGCCGGGTGGCCAACATCGAGGCGCCGCGGACCTACGGTCTCACCGTGCGGACCGAGATGTAACCTCGCTGTGACGGCCGGCCCGCGCCCGGGTTCACCCGAGCGCGGGCACGGCTCAGCGCTCCCGGAACTCCGGCTTGCGCTTCTCCACGTGGGATGCCACTCCTTCCTTGTGGTCCTCGGTGCGCCACAGCTCGTCCGAGAGCAACCGCCCGTATTCCTCGAGCTCCGGCCACGCCATCGCCAGCCCTTTGTGCACCGTCCGCTTGATGGCGCGTTGCGCCAGAGGCGCCCCCCACGACAGCTTTTCGATCAGCTCTTGCGCCGCGGTATCGAGCTGATCGTCGGGCACCACCCGGGAGATCAAGCCCAGTTCCTGCGCTTCCCGGGCGGAGACGAGCTCGCCGGAGAGCAGCAGCTCGATGGCGCGGGAGAGCCCGATCATCCGGGGCAGCAGGTAGGTGCCGCCGATACTGCCCACGACCCCGCGACGCACGAAGTACGAGCCGAGCTTGGCGCGCTCCGCCGCTACGCGCATGTCGCACAGCAGCGCGAGATCCATGCCCATGCCCACGGCCGCGCCGTTCACGGCCGCGATGGTGGGCTTGGTGCAGCGAAGGATGGCGCCGACCACCGGGGTCGCCGCGCCTTCGCGGTTACAGTAGCGGCCCAGCGCGGCGTCCGGCCGTGAGCTCGGGTGGCCTTCCTCGGAGAGGAAGATCTCGTTGAAGTCATCGCCGGCGCAGAAACCGCGGCCCTCGCCCGTGAGGACGATGAAGCGGGTCTCGGCGTCGGCATCCGCCTCGGAGAAGGCCCGGCACAGGTCGTCGTAGGTCCGTGGGCGTACGGCGTTCATGACCTCGGGCCGGTTCATGATGATCCAGCGGGCATGGCCGCGGGTTTCCACGCGGATGTCTTCGTAGCTCATGTAGCACCTCTGCTTGCGGGGACGTAGCGGGAATCATGATTCGGCGACCGCTTCCGGTGTTCCGGCTACCACGCGGTTGCGGCCCGCGGCCTTGGCCCGGTACATGCGCTCGTCGGCGAGCGAGAGCAGCTGCTCCAGTCGTTCGCCGTCGTCGGGACAGACGGCGATTCCGATGCTCGCGGAAAGGGGGATGGGCTGACCGTTCCAGTGGCATTGTTCCCGAGTGAGCTCGTCCCGCAACGCTTCCGCGACGCAACAGGCGCCGTCGCGGCCGGTGCCGGGGAGCAGCACGCAGAACTCTTCGCCGCCGATGCGGAAGATCCAGTCGCTGCCGCGCATGCGGCTGCCCAGCATCCGGGCGACCCTGACGAGCACGGTATCGCCCGCCTGGTGGCCCCAGCGGTCGTTGATCGCCTTGAAGTGGTCGAGATCGATCACCAGCAGGGTGAGGGGCTGGTTGCCCCGGTTGGCGGCCTTGGTCAGTTTCTCGAAGATGTAGTCGAGTTGCAGCCGGTTGTGCACGCCGGTGAGGGGATCCGTCGTCGCCAGTTGCCGCAGGCGCCGGGTGGTGGCTTCGCGGTTGCGCTCGTAGAAGTGAAAGAAGACCCAGATGGTGCAGAAGGTGATGAGTACATTGGCGAGCGTGGGGAGGTTCACCATGGCGGCGTCGCCGCTGTAACGCCACAGGTAGATCGCGAGCGCCAGCGTCGTCACCGGCAGGGTGAGAGCCAGCCCCAGCACGCGCCCGAGCAGCGCGTACGACAGCACCGGCACGACGAGCACCCAGATGAACACGGTGGGCTTGGTCTCCGGCGCGGCCAGCCCGACCAGGATCACGATGTTGAGCGGGATCAGGAATGCCAGCCCCCACCAGCGCGAGTACGGGCGGCGCCAGGACACGTACATCACAACGGCAGCGTAGATCGCCAGGCCGAGCTCGACGAAGCCGAGCAGGTACAGGCCGCGGGGCACATTCACCAGAGCATACGAGCTGCCGCCGGTCGCCGCGACCGCGAGCAGCACCAGCAGAATGGAGCGACGGTGATCCGTCGGGCGATCGAGCCGGCTGTCCATGGCGTCGTCGTCTCGCATGCGGTGGTGAAAGCGCGGTGACTGTAGGAGCAGCAGCGCAAACTACACGAGGTGTTGCGTTTACACCAGCGCAGCGGTCCCGATGCCGCGCCACGAGATCGAGGTGAAGGCTTGTATTTCTGAGTGTTTTGGGCACAATACGCAGCCCACGCGGGAATAGCTCAGTTGGTAGAGCACAACCTTGCCAAGGTTGGGGTCGCGAGTTCGAGTCTCGTTTCCCGCTCCACATTCCTTCGCGCCGCTCAGCGCACCCCGTAGTAGTCGTAGAATACCGCCACCGGCGCCTGTGGCGTGAGTGCCGGCAGTGGGAACGCGAGCCACGGCCGGCGCGGGTCCAGGTGTTTCAGGTTCTCGAGCATGCGTGCCCTCGGCCCGGCTTTCACGCGGCCCCCATGGGTGAGGAACTGGCCCCAGTTCGCGTTGCCTTCGTAGCGAAGCGACGCCCCGTGCAGCGTCCGGGTGGCCACGTACGCCACCGGAAAGAGGCGCCGGTAGGCGTGGAGGTGGTACAGCCACGAGGTACCCCGAATGCTTCGCGCTGTCGGATAGTTCCGGCGCACGTCGTGCAGCATGGCGTGAAGCTCGGCCGTGCGCCGCGGGATCTTCTCCGGCGCGAGCGGACTCGAGCCGTCGCCGTCCTTCGGGTTGAAATGGATGCGCACCACGCCCCGGTCGTCGGGCGGGTTGCAGCCGAAAGCGCCGAAGTCGATCCGGTCGGGCGGGGACGCCTCCGAGGCCGCACGCCGATGGCATTCCACCGTCCACGTCACCCGCTGCTCGTGATCGGACAAGGCGGTCAGACGGTCCAGGTAGTGCTGCCAGGCGGGCGGCGAGGGGCCGTTGCCGCGACGGCCGAAGCCCAGACGGCGATGCAGATTGGTGTACCGCGGCACGGTCTCCGCGAGCGCGACACCGCGGCGTCGGGCCATCGCCTCGGCAAAGCGGAGCTGTAGATCGAAGTAGTCCCGCAATGGCGCCGTCCGGTCTCGAGGGCTGCTAGCGGCCATCGCGCATGGCGCTCACGACTGCTTCGTCCGCCGCGCCCGCTCACGGTCGAGCAGGGCGCGCTTGCGCTCGCTGCCCCAGCGGTAGCCGCCGAGACCGCCGTCGCCGCGCAGGACCCGGTGGCAGGGCACCAGCACGGCGATCCGGTTGGCGGCGCAGGCGGAAGCCGCGGCACGAGCTGCCCGCGGCCGCCCGATGCCTTCCGCCACCTCGCGGTAGGTCACCACCCCGCCTTCGGGTACCCGCAGCAGAAAGCGCCAGACCATGACCTGAAACGCGGTGCCGTGCAGATCCAGCGGCAGCTCCGGGCGGGGGCCGTGGGCGTCCAGGTGCGCCACCAGGGCGTCGAGCCAGGCATCCAGCTCGGGCGCATGCTCGGCCGGCGAGGCTTCGAGCCGCGCCCGCGGGAACTCGTTGCCGAGGCGCTCGCGCAGGGCCGCGGCGTCGTCGCCGAATTCGGCGAAACAGACCCCCCGCGAGGTGGCCGCCAACATCACCGTGCCGAGGGCGGTTTCCCGGGCGGCGTAGGAGATGGATTCCCCGGCGCCGCCCGCCCGATAGGCGCTGGGGGTCATGCCGATGTTGCGCATGGCTTCACCATACACCCGGCTGGGCGAGCCGAATCCCGCTTCGTAGAGGGCACGGCTGACCGGCTCGCCCGCCTTGAGCGACGCCTTGAAGCCGGCGAGGCGCAGCGCGTCCTGATACGCCTTGGGCGAGACGCCGAAGGCGTTGCGGAAGGCGCGCCGCAGCCGCGCCGGCGAACAGCTCGCACGCTCCGCGAGGTGGGCGAGGGGGAGACGCTGGTCGCTGTGGGTTGCGATGTAGCGGGCGATCTCGGTGAGACCGGCGAGCTCCGCCTCCGGCCCGGCGGCCGGGCGACAGCGGCGGCAGGGGCGGAAGCCCGCCGATGCGGCGTCGGCGGCATGTGCGAAGAAGCGCACGTTCTCCGGGCGCGGCGCTCGCGCCGGGCACGAGGGCCGACAATAAACCCCCGTCGTGACCACTGCGTAGACGAAGCGGCCATCGTAGTCGCCGTCGCGGGCCGCGACGGCGGTGCGCATCTGCTGTTCGTCGATCATGGCGCGTCCCCGATGGTAGGCGAGGTTCGCACCATAAGGAACCGGAACGCGTCGCGCGCTCCGGTTCCGGTCGCCCAATCGCAATCGCCTAGAACTTGTAGCGCATCTTCAGGCCGTAGCGGCGGCGGGGGGCCAGGGTGGTGATGAAGTTGCCCTCACCGAGCCCGAAGATCCCGGAGTCCGCCAGCCCCTCGTGGGAGAAGTGGTCCGTGGCGTAGAGCCGATCGGTGAGGTTCTCGACGTAGGCGACAATGGTCCAGTTGCGGTTGCGCACGCCGGCGCTCATGTCCACCAGGTAGTACGGCTCCTGGATCTCTTCCTCGGTGCGGAAGGTGCGCTCGGCCACCTGCTCGGGATCGCGAGGCAGGAGCGGACTCGGGCGCCCGGGTACCCCGGCGTCGGAGGTCAGGCGGGTGTCGCCCTTGCCCGACAGCGAGACGGAGCCCACCGCGGTCCAGCCCGAGGCGCCGAGGGCCCATTCCCCGTCCAATGCGGTGTGGAACGTCCACTCGGAGGAATCCTGGCATTCGTTGCCGTCCTGAATGCCGGGGCTGACCTGCTGCAGATCCGGCGAGCGTTCCGTGTACGGCGGGACGTCCTTCAGGGTGCAGTCGAGCAGGCCCAGCGCCAGACTCCAGTCGACGCCGGCCCCCAGGGGCATGCCGGCGTCGAGCTCCACGCCGTAGGAG
>JBMCWS010000051.1:0-19082 GCA_048621375.1 Pseudomonadota bacterium
ACGCAGGGTGGCGTTGTCGAGGGGGAGCGTCGGTGTGCTGCCGGCGGTGACGGGAATCTGCGCGATTTCCGACCAGCGCTCTGCCACCGCTTGCGGATCGTCGCACTGAATCTCCGCGGCAGCGATGCCCGTCACCCGGTCGAGCGCGCGGTAGCGTTGCCAGTCCGGGCCCGCCGGCTCCCACGGTCCGTCCGGGGCGTGGGCGTCGGCGCCGAGTTGCTCGTCGATCTCGAAGAACGAGCCGCCGGTATCCTTCGGGTGGAGCTGCATGTTGCGGAACTCGTGGTTCTCGAACTGATTCACCACCCGCACGCCGAGATCCTGCACCCGCTTGCGCCGCGGCCGGTGCTCGTCGCACTGGGTGATCACCATGTAGCCGCCGTCGCCGCCGCGGCGGGCCAGATAGCGGCCGGCGGCGGTGTTCTCCTGAACCGGGGCAACCACCTCGAGGAGCTGGTTGCCGATGGGCATGAGCGCGTTCTCGAGCCCGAAGTGCGCGACCCCCGGGTCGCGGTAGCACACCCGGATACCCAGCACCTCGGTGAGGTCCCGCTCGACCGGTGCGAGGTTTTCGGCGACGAGGGCGATCTGACGTAGGCGGAGCCACATGGATGAAGTCCTCCCCGGAAGGTTCGATTCTGAGGGTACAGTGAGCGTTCGCTATCCGCTATCCGCAGTCCGCTATTCGCCGGAGGTGCGGCACCAGCGCTGATGCTCGCACGACGCTTCCGGCGGAAAGCGGACGGCGAAAGGCGGATGGCGATTTCATCCATACTCCTCTTTGAGCTGACGTTTCAGAACCTTTCCGGTGGCCGTACGCGGCAAGGCTTCCGCCAGCTCGATGACCCGGCTCGGCACCTTGAAGCGGGCCAGACGCTGAGCAGCGAAACCCTGGATGTCGTCGGCGTCCACGCGGTGGCCCGGGCGCGGCTCGATGACGGCGGTCACCTCCTCGCCGAGCTCGCGGTGGGGGAGACCGATGATGGCCACGTCCCGGACGTCGGGGTGCTCGAAGAGCGCCGCCTCCACCTCGGCGCAGTAAACGTTCTCGCCGCCGCGGATCACCACGTCCTTCTTGCGGTCCACCACGTAGTAGAAGCCGTCGGTGTCGCGATAGCCCAGATCGCCGGTGTGGAACCAACCGTCGGTGAACGATTCCGCGGTGGCCTCGGGCTTGTTCCAGTAGCCCTGCACGATGTTCGGCCCTTTCACCCACAGCTCGCCGATGCTGCCGTCCGGCAGGTCTTCGCCGTCGTCGCTGACCACCCGGACCTCGGCCACCGGCACCGGCCGGCCCACGCTGTCGGGACGAGCAAAGTAGTCCTCGCCCCCGTTGGAGATGACGGCGGAGGTCGTCTCCGTCAGCCCGTAGCCGTTGCCCGGCGCCACGCGCTTGTCGAACTGGCTGCCGATGGTGTCGATGAGGTCGGGCGGCACCGGTGCGCCGCCGCCGGCGATGCCGGCGAGGCTGGCGAGGTCGCACCCTTGCTCCCGGGCCCGCTCGATGAGCTGGCGCAGCACCGTGGGCACGCCGGCCACGGACTGCAGGCGTTCCGATTCCACCAGCCGCAGCGCCTCATCCGGATCCCAACGATACATCAGCGCCAGCTTGGCGCCGCTGGCAGTCATGACGTAGAGCCCGGTGAGGCCGCCGATGTGGAAGAACGGAAACGTCTGCAGGCCGGCGGGCTGCGGCGCCTCGGCCCCGTCGTCCGCCGCGGTGCCGGCCAGAGCGGCGTTCACGGCGTTGCCGAGCAGGCTGTTGGTGAGGTTGGTGAGGTGATTTCGGTGGGTGGCTACGGCGCCCTTGGGCCGCCCGGTGGTGCCGGAGGTGTACATGATGGTGGACGCGTGATCCGGCGTGATCTCCACCTCGGGCAAGCGGTCGGTGAGGGTGGCGTCGTTCTCGTAGGGAATGAGCATCGACTCCAGGCACTCGGCGAGTGCGGAGCCATTGGCGCCGCGGGCGCCCAGCACCACCTCCAGCGCCAGGGCGTCGAGGTGCGGCTCCAGGCGCTGCAGACGCTCGCCGTCGAGCACCGCCGCGCGCGATCCGGAATCGGAAAGCGCGTATGCCAGCTCGTCCCCCGTCCACCAGGCGTTGAGCGTCACCGCCACGGCGCCGATGGCCTGGCAGGCCCAGAACGCCATGACCCATTCCGGATAGTTGCGCATGCCGATGGCGACCCGGTCACCCGGCCGCACCCCGCGTTCCACCAGCAGGTGCGCCAGCGCCGAGACCCGGCGGAAGTGTTGCTCGTAGGTCCAGCGCTCGTCGTCGTAGACGAGGAACACGCGATCACCGAACTCCTTCGAGGCCAGCAGCACCTCGCGCATGGAGCCGGGGGCGTTGGCGTACACCGGCATGGTGACGCCGGAGACGGTCTCGGTGCGGACCTCGAAGGGCGCGCCGGGGGCGGTGAGGTCGGCAAGTACTTGGTCGCGGTCCATAGGCGTGAAACGTGTTTCAAGTGAGGAGGAAATTAAACCACTGCAGGGGGCGTTGCCAAATCCGGTACACTTGGCGGGTGTCAGGCCACGCCCGATATCTATGGAACGCGATACCGAAGCCTGGTTGATGGAGCACGGCATCGACGAGGTGGAAGCGACGATCCCGGACATGGCCGGGGTGCCCCGCGGCAAGTTCTTCCCGGCCCGGAAATTCCTCCGTCACAACCTGCGCCTCCCGGAATCGGTGTTCCTGCAGGGCATCACCGGGGACTACGGCGAGGTGCCCGGCGATCTGTTCGACATCGATCCCGACCTGCTGCTCGAGCCCGACTACGACACCCTGCGGCTGGTGCCCTGGACCAACGAGCCCACTGCGAGCGTCATCGTCGACTGTTACCGCCAGGACGGCCAGCCTCTGGCCCACGCGCCGCGCCAGGTGCTCAAGCGCATTCTCAAGCTCTACGAAGACATGGGCTGGCGCCCGGTGATCGCCCCGGAGGTGGAGTTCTATCTGGTCAACCAGAACAAGGACCCGGACTACCCCCTGCAGGCCCCGGTGGGCCGCGCCGGCCGGCGCGAGGCAGCCGGCCGCATGTACAGCATTGAGGCGGTGAACGAGTTCGACCCCATCATCGAGGACATCTACGACTACTGCGAGGCCATGGAGATCGACGCCGACTCCCTCTCCCACGAGGACGGCGCGGGCCAGCTCGAGGTCAACATTCTCCACGGCGACCCCCTCGATCTCGCCGATCAGGTGTTCCTGTTCAAGCGCGTGGCCCGGGAAGCGGCGTTCAAGCACGGCATCTACGCCACCTTCATGGCCAAGCCCATGGAAGGCCAGCCGGGGAGCGCGCTGCATCTGCATCAGAGCCTGGTGGACGCGAAAACGGGCGAGAACCTGTTCTCCACCGAAAGCGGCGCCGACAGCGCCCTGTTCCACTCGTTCATTGCCGGACTGCAGAAGTACGTACCCGGGGCGCTCATCATTTTCGGCCCCTACGTGAACTCCTACCGGCGCTTCACCCGCTATCTCGCCGCGCCGGTCAACGTGCAATGGGGCTACGACAACCGCACCGTGGGGCTGCGCGTGCCGCGCTCCGACCCCGGCAATCGGCGGGTGGAGAATCGCATCCCCGGCGCCGACGTGAATCCGTACCTGGCCATCGCCGCCTCGCTCGCCTGCGGCTACATGGGCATGGTGGAGGGCCTCGAGCCCACCGAGCCCCTCTCCGGCAGTGCCTACAAGCTCGAGCAGGGCCTGGTCCGCGACCTGTTCGCCGCCCTCGACCTCATGGAGGAGTGCACCCCGCTCCACGACATCTTCGGACGCGAGTTCGTCGAGCTCTACTGCGCCATCAAGCGGGTGGAACACGAGACGTACTTTCAGGTGATCTCGCCGTGGGAGCGGGAGCATCTGTTGTTGAATGTATAGCCGTCAGCCGTCAGCGGTCAGCGGTCAGCGGTCAGCGGTCAGCTTTCAGCTTTCAGCCGGAGCAGCGCCTTCGTGTCGGCGTGGGTTAAAGGCGATAGTCGGCGGTGCGGAGAGTGCTGGCATACGTTTGGGGGCCAACGGCGTTGTATCACTGATACAAGTTCGAACGGGAACCACGGCACGAGCCAGAGGATGTGCAAGCTGGACACTGCGGTAATGCTCTGAGGCAGGCAGGGCGCGAGTATCGCGCGCCACTCGCGACGCGCTGGGCGCCACTGGTCGTTTCACCGCAGAAAGCCGGTAAGGGCTCCTGCCGACGGTTGGCTTCATGGTGACTCAATCACCGCTGCGGCCTTCGGCGAGCGTCTGCACCAGGCCCGTGAGCATGCGCTTGATTTCCGTTACCCGCGCAGTCAGTTGCTCGTGCTGCAGCGGGGGCAGCAAGCGAAGCTCCCGGGCGAGCAGGAGGTGATACTCGAGCTCGCTGGCGGATCCGCTCGCCACGATGCAAAAGCGTGCGAATTCGGCGTCGCTGTGCCGGCCGCAGCCCTCGGAGATGTTGGCAGGGACGGACACGGCCGCTCGCCGGATCTGGGCGCGGAGTCCAAAGCGCTCTTCCATCGGGAATCCAGCCGTCGCGCGGTAGAGCACCAGCGCGAGCTGGTGGGACTTCTGCCATACGTCCAACTGTCGGAAGTCTTTCACCATGGCGCATGGGTGGTGACCCAGCTTGATGATAGGCGGAGAACGGATCGGCCGGCTCGCGAGATCGGCTGCGCGGGCTGTAGGCGGTAGCCAACAGCCGTCAGCTAAGCCGTCAGCCGTCAGCCGTCAGCGATCAGCGATCAGCCAGAGCGTCTCCGCCCCGACCCGAGTTGACGCAGTCTTCGGCGCCTGCCAATGGAGTGGCTGAGCCGGAGGAACGTCGGTTCGTTTTCACCGCCGAACGCCGGCATAGCCCTCCGGCTGACAGCGGACCGCTGACCGCTGACCGCTGATCGCTGACCGCTGACCGCGGCATCATGGACTTTCCTCCACCCCCGTCGGCCAGCGATCCGGGCGTGCCTGACGCCATTCGTGCTCCATGGATGCCGGCCGGGCGCCGTCCTGGAGGAGTTGTCCCGGCTCGAGGTAGTCGTAGAGCTCGCGCATGTTGCGGATGTTGAGGTCGTCCACGCGCCGGTAGATGTGCTCGGGTTGCAGTTGCGTGGATGAATGAAGGCCCATGGCGCCGAGCAGCTCGAAGAAGCCGCGCATGGTGTTGCGGTGGAAGCTCGCGACCCGGGCCGTCTTGTCCTGCACGTCGAGGCCGTACACCAGCGCCGGGTCCTGGGTGGTGATGCCGGTGGGGCAGGTGTTGGCGTTGCAGCGCAGTGACTGAATGCAGCCGAGCGCGAACATCATGCTCCGGGCGCTGGCGCAGAGGTCGGCGCCCAGGGCGAGGGCCCGCGCCATGTGGAAGGCGGTGATGATCTTGCCGCTGGCGACGATGCGGATGCGGTCCCGCAGGCCCACCCCGGTGAGCGCGTTGTGCACGAACACCCAGGCGTCGCGCGCCGGCATGCCCAGCGAGTTCGAGAACTCGAGTGGTGCCGCCCCGGTGCCGCCTTCGCCGCCGTCCACGGTGATGAAATCCGGGGTGATGCCGGTCTCCAGCATGGCTTTGCAGACGGCGAAAAAATCCGAGCGGCGGCCGACACACAGCTTGAATCCCACGGGCTTGCCGCCGGAGAGGCTGCGCATCCGGGCGATGAACTCGAGCAGCCCCACCGGGCTGTCGAACTCCGGGTGCGATGCCGGCGAGACCACGGTGACGCCGGGGTCGAGCATGCGGATCCGGGCGATCTCCTCGCTCACCTTCACCCCGGGGAGCACGCCGCCGTGGCCGGGTTTCGCCCCCTGGGAGAGTTTGAGCTCGATCATCTTCACCGGCTCCAGCGCGGCCACCCGCTGGAATTGTTCCGGATCGAACCGGCCCTCGGGGGTGCGGCAGCCGAAGTAGCCGGTGCCGATCTGCCAGATGAGGTCGCCGCGTCCTTCGAGGTGCTGATCGCAGATGCCGCCTTCGCCCGTGTTGTGGGCGAAGCCGCCCAGGCGCGCGCCGCCGTTCAGTGCCAGCACCGCCCGCGACGACAGTGCGCCGAAGCTCATGGCCGAGACGTTCAGCAGCGACGCGCTGTAGGGCGCGTCGCAGTCGGGACCCCCGATTGTGACGCGCTGGTCCATGCGCGTGGTGTGGTGTGCGGCCATGGAGTGGCTGGCCCACTCGTAGCCGACCCGATAGACGTCGCGCTGCGTGCCGAGGGAGCGGGTCTCGAGCTCGTTCTTCGAGCGCTGATAGATGAGCGAACGCAGCTCGCGCTCCACCGGATACGCGTCAATGTTCGACTCGATGAAGTATTGCTGAATTTCCGGGCGGAACCGCTCCATGAGGTAGCGGACGTGTCCCACCAGGGGGAAATTCCGCAGCACCGTGTGCCTGCGCTGCAGGGCGTCATGAAAACCCAGCGCGGCCAGCGGTGCGACGAGCGCCAGCGCCCAGAGGGCGGGCGGCCACACCATCGCGGCTGCCGCCACGCTCAGCAATACCACAACGAGGGCCCCAATGAGCCAGCGTCGGACCATCGTCATCCCCGGAAGCGATCGGCATGCATCATACCCGTGGGGGCGCGGCTGTGCGACGATGCCGGGGAAGCCTCGACCCGGTGGCGTTGGATGGTGATGCGCGTGAAGTTGCCCGTTGCCCGGCGCTGGGCCGCCCCCCGTCCGGTGGCGGCCCTCGCGATGCTGCTGGCTGCGTCCGCCGGCCACGCCGCCGGCATGCCCGACATGGTGGCGGAGGTGCTGGCGCTGGGTCCGCAGGACCCCGAAGCCCGTTGCGGTTACGTCCGGGTGAGCATCGACTCGGACGGCTCCGAGACGGAGCGCTACGACCCGTCGAACCCCGAGCGCCCGTGGGAGCTGGTCGCCGTCGACGGCGAGCCGCCGAGCGAACGGCAGCTCGCCAACTACCGCAGCGACGCCGACGATCGCCGCGACCGCCAGCATCCGCTGGATTTCGATCTGCGATCGATGGTGGACCCGAACGGCTGGTCCTTGCGCTCCGAGAGCGCCACGGAAGCGGCGTTCGGCTTCCGGTTACGGCCGAACGAGGACCTGCGCGAGCGGGTGATCGACAAGGTGCGCGGTACGCTCCTGGTGGGCAAGGATCCGCTGCGGCCGGTGCGCATCACCATCGAGAACACCGAGCCGGCGTACGTGGCGCCGTTCGTTCGGATCGTCGAGTACTTCCAGGAGCTGCGCTTCCGCTGGGATGACGAGCTCGAGGGGCCGGTGCTAGCGGAAATCGAGACGCGTCGCCGGGGGCGGGCGCTTCTCGTGAAGTCCCTCGACAAGGACAAGACCGTCTACTACGACGAGTATCATTGCGCCGGTTGACGAGCGGTCGGGGCGCTTGTTCCGGATGGTGGCGCCGTATGGATTGGCCTGGTGAGAGAAGGGAACACCGAGCGGCTGCCGCTCCGAGTCGAGCTGTCGTACGGCGCGCCCAGCTTCGACCGATCCGGTGATGGGCTGGGTCAGGGACAGCACCCGCAGCCGGAACCTAGTGATCCATCCGACCCGTGCATCGCGAGGCACAGGCCCTCCAGGGCAGTTATAGTCGCACGTCCGAACCGAACTCATCCGACCACGGGAGGGACCATGTCCGATTCCAACGAGCAGATCATTCGCGAGTTCATCACCGCCTGGTCGCGGCTGGACCCGGCGGAGCTCGCCGGCTACTTCACCGAGGACGGCTGCTACCACAACATGCCCACGGAGCCCATTCGTGGCCGGGAGCAGGTGGAGGAGTTCATTCGCGGCTTCACTGCCACCTGGACCGAGACCGAGTGGGACATCATCGGCATCACCGCCGCCGGCGACCGTGTCTACGCCGAGCGCCTCGATCGCATCAAGACCACCCAGGGCAACGTCGACCTGCCGTGCCTGGGCGTGTTCGAGCTTCGGGACGGGAAGATCCGCGAGTGGCGTGACTACTTCGACCTCGGCACGTACATGAACGCCATGCAGGGCTGAACCGGGGCCCCGGTGCTGGCAGAAGCCGTCAACATCCGGCGCTGGCTGCGTGAGGATCGGCGGACGCCTTACGCCCGGCGTCTCGAGCGCGACCGCCGCATCGGCCGGGAGCTGACGGCGCGGGATCCGTCGCGGCGGATTCTCGGCTGGTGGCGGCGCATCCGCTACGCCGGCGATGCCGCCGAGGTGGCGCCGGATCTGGCCGGCGAGCATGCCCTGGGGCAGCGGGTGGAGGCCGGACGCCGGCTGGCGAGCGCCGCCCTCGCGGCCCTGGGACTGTTGGCGGGCGCCGGGGTGGCCGGTGTGGTGTTCACCTACGACGGCCGCTATCCGGTGAATCTGTTCACCGTGATCGGGCTGCTGGTGGGCCTGCCCACCCTGATGCTGCTGTTCACGTTGCTGCTGTTGCCCGGCCGCATTCCGGGGCTGGGGGCGCTGCAGTCGCTGGCCGCGGGCATGAACCTGGGCCGCTGGGCCGGGGCGTGGCTGGACCGGTTCCTCGGGGCCGAGCTGTTCGCGCCGGGACTTTTGCGAAGCGGCAGTGTCAGCGCCTTCTCGCGCTGGCAGCTCGTGGTGTTCTCGCAATGGCTGGCGCTGGGCTTCTTCACGGGCGCGCTGGCCGTGGCCATGCTGCTGGTGACCTTCAGCGATCTGGCCTTCGGCTGGAGCACCACGCTGGACATGAGCCCGCGCCTGGTGCACGGCTGGGTCTCGATTCTGTCGGCGCCGTGGGCCCCGTGGCTGGGCGTGGCGGCGCCGGATCTGTCCCTGGTGGAGGCGTCGCGCTTCTATCGGCTCGAGGAGGGGCGCATGGCACTCGAACGGGTGGAGCGTCTCGGGAGCTGGTGGCCGTTCGTGCTCATGACGGTGCTGGTCTACGGCGCGTTGCCGCGGCTGGTGCTGCTGCTGATCGGCGCCTGGCGGCTGCGGCGGGCCACGGTGTCGTTGTTGCGGGACGACCCGGAGGTCACGGCGTTGCTGGATCGTCTCGAGACCCCGCTGGTGGCGCTGGGTGGCGACGCGGAGGAGGCGCCGGAGCGCGAGCACGCCTCCGTGCCCCCGCCGGAGGAGCCGCTGACCGCCGAGGGATTGCTGCTCATGGTCTGGAACGGCGCGGTGACGCCGGAGCAGGCGCGGGCCTGGCTGGCCGGGTCGCTGGGGGTGGCGCCGGCGTGCACGGTGGAGCTGGGGATTCTGCAGAGCGCCGACGAGCAGCGGCGGATTCTGGCCGGCGCGTGCGCGGAGCTGGATCAGCCGCCGCAGCGGCTGGTGCTGATCACCAAGGGCTGGGAGCCGCCGCTGCTGGAGTTCCTCGACTTCCTGGCCCTGGTGCGCGAGCACCTGGGCGATGAGATTTCCATCACCGTGGTGCCGCTTTCCATCGCCGGCGAAGCGGTGGCGCGCGAGGATCGCGAGGTCTGGGCGCGGGCGCTGGCGGAGGCCCGGGACCCGCGCCTGTACGTGATGGAGGCGGGCGCATGATCCCCACCTTCGCCGTGGTCGGCCACCCCAACAAGGGCAAGAGCAGCATCGTCGCCACTCTGGCGGAGGACGAGCGCATTCTCATCTCGCCCCGCCCGGGCACCACCCGCAGCGCCCACCGCTACACCCTGAGCATCGACGGCGAGCCGCAGTACGTGCTGGTGGATACGCCGGGTTTTCAGCGCGCGCGGGCCGTGCTCGACTGGCTGGAGGCGCGCGCCGTGAGCGCCCAGGAGCGCCCCGCGCTGGTGGCGCGGTTCGTCGCGGAGCACCGTGACGACCCGCGTTTCCGCGACGAGGTGGAGTTGCTCGCCCCGGTGGTCGAGGGCGCCGGGGTGCTGTACGTGGTGGACGGCGCCAAGCCCTACGGCCCGGAGTACGAGCTCGAGATGCAGGTGCTGCAGTGGACCGGGCAGCCGCGCATGGCGTTGATCAACATGATCGGCGACGGCGACTACGTGGAGGAATGGCGTCAGGGGCTGGGGCAGTACTTCTCCATCGTCCGGGTGTTCGACGCAGTCCGGGCGGATTTCTCCAAGCGCACGGCGTTGCTGAAGGCGTTCGCCGAGTTGAACGAAAGCTGGCGGGAGCCCATCGAGCGGGCAGTGGCCGCGCTGCAGGCGGAGCGCGACCGGCGCCGCCACCGCAGCGCCGCCGAGATCGCCGACGCCCTGGTGGAGTGTCTCGGCCTGGTGGAGCGGGCGCCCCTCGGGGATGCCGAGGCAGCCGACGACGAGCGCCGTCAAGCGCTCGAGGACGCGCTGCTCGAGCGGCTGCGCGACCACATTCGCACCCGCGAGCGGGAGGCCCGCGACCGGGTGCAGAGCCTGTATCGGCATCAGGCGCTGCACCGGGAGGAGAGCTCGGCCGAGCTGCTGGGCGCGGACATCTTCACCGGCGAGGGCTGGGAACTGTTCGGGCTCTCGCGCGCTCAGCTCGTCACCACCGGCGCCGTTTCCGGGGCGGTGGCCGGCGGCGGTGTCGATGTCCTGCTCGGCGGCGCATCGCTGCTGCTCGGCGCCGGGCTCGGCGCCGTGCTCGGCGGCGCCGGCGCCTGGTTCGGCGGCAACGAGCTGGCGCGGGTGAAGGTGCTCGGCCAGACCCTGGGCGGGCGCGTGCTGCAGGTCGGGCCCGTGCGCGCCGCCAACTTTCCCTGGGTGCTGCTCGGCCGCGCCTGGATGCATCACCAGCTCGTGGCGGAGCGCAACCATGCCCGGCGCGAGGCCATGACCCTGGCCATGGCCGCGGACGAGCACCTCATGGACCGGATTCCCGACCCGCTGCGGCGCCGTCTGGCGTCGCTGCTCCGGCGCCTCGCCCGGGATGGCGCCGACGCCGACCTGCGGGCCGGCCTGGTCGCCGCCATCGATGACCTGCTGGCCCTGGAGGCACCCGCCCGGGACGCACCGCTGTAGCCGTCAGCCGCGCAGGCGCAGAAACTCCCGCCGCGTTTTCGGCCCGTAGGTGGCGTAGGCGGGGTTTCGCGCTTCCCGGTACTCGGCCCGGGCCGCCGCCACCTTGTCCGCGCCGGCCCGAAGTCTCACTTCCTCGGCGCTGATCCCGTAAGGCGCCGTGGCGTTCAGACCGAACACCTTGGCGCGGATCTCCGGGGTGATCTCCGGGTAGCCGTGGGCCTCGCGCAGGCGCTCGTCGATCTGGAACGTGCGGAACGCCTGGATCTGGTCCTGGGGCGAGCCGTACCAGATGGAGTCGGTGCCCCACAGCACGTTGTCCTCGCCGACCCGGGAGAGCAGCTTGCCCATGACGTGGGCCGCGTCGGTCGGCTCGCGCATGAGATAGCGCCAGGTGCTGCCCAGCTCCGCGTAGACGTTGCTGCCCGGCCCGATACCGTTGTCCTCGAGGGACTGGATCAGGGTGTCGACGCCGTCGCGGCCGGCGCCGGGCGCGAAGGCGCGCTCCGGCTGCCCCGGGACGTAGCCGGAGTGGTAGACGATGAACGCCACGTCGGGGAACTGGCGGGCCACCACGCCGATGTCGCGGCAGGTGCTGTACTCGTACGCCGCGTCGGAGAGCGGCAGCCCCTTGTGCACGCAGATCACTTTCACGCCCAGCTCCCGGGCGCGCTCGATGAAGCGCAGGCCCGGTTCGTCCGAGAGCCAGTAGCCGCCGCCGGGGCCGAACTGGGTGTAGGTCTTCCAGGCGCTGACGTTCCAGTCCCGCGCCAGGCTCTCCATGCGTGCCACGTCGCCTTCCTGGTTGGGGTTCACCCGCCCGTGCAGCAGCAGCCGGTGGGTGCCTTCGAGCTCGTCGACGATGCGGCGCACCGCGTCCGCGGACTCGATGGTGACGGGCTCTGCGTCCGGCTCGGAGGGCACGAAGGAGAGCACCATCATGTCGGTGTCCGAGTCCATGAACACGTCCTTGACGAACTCGTCTGGGCCCAGACACTGCAGATAGGCGTGCGGGTCGTCGCCGCCGCCGGGGGCGCAATCGGCCTTGGGCATGCCGGCGAAGGGGCGGGCGAACTCCGGCACCTGTTTCAGCCAGTCGCCGGTGGGGTCCACGTAGTGGCCCTGCACGTCGAAGATGAACTCCTCGCCGCCGAGGCTCGCCTCGGCGAGCTCGCCGTCGAAGGCGGCGTCGCCGGGGACGTCGAAGTGGCCCCCGAGCTTACCCGCGGCAGCGTTCACCTGGTTCATGGCCAGGAGCGTGGTCGCGGCGCCGCAGCTCGAGATCAGGAAACTACGCCGGCTCTTGCCGACTCGGCGGGCGTTCGCCGTGGCCTGCTCGAGCGCCGCGCGGTTGCCCGCGCGGTTGGCCCGGGTGAGGGGAATGGGGGCGAATTCGCCGTTGGAAGTGCTGTCGACCTTGATGGGGAGCCGCAGGCCGTCCGGGTCGTAGTCGTCGCGTCGATCCATGGTGGTGACCTCCCGGGGACAGGGCGTGTCATGTTAACGCCAAAATGCGGCCTGGGTAGAGAAATACCCCGCTCCCGCCGCTACACTTTCGCCATGGACGAAGACGCTACCGTACTGGTCGACCGCACCGCCGCGGCCCCCGCCGACGAGCTCCGGCCCGGCGCCGTCATCAATCGCCGGTTCGTGATCGAGGCCGTGCTCGGTCGCGGCGGCATGGGGGTCGTGTACCGGGCGAAGGACCTGCGCCGGGAAGAGACCGGGGACCGCGATCCCTTCGTGGCCCTGAAGGTGCTCTCGGATCAGTTCCGCAAGGACCCGCGCATGGCCGTGGCCCTGCAGCGGGAGGCGAGCAAGGCGCAGACCCTGGCGCACCCGAACATCGCCACGGTTTACGACTTCGACCGCGACGACAACATCGTCTACCTGACCATGGAGGAGCTCGACGGCGACCCCCTCGATCAGGTGTTGCGGAACCACCCGGACGGCATGAGCCGGGAAGAGGCCCTGCCCATCATCCGCGGGTTGTGCCTCGGGCTCGCCTACGCCCACAACAAGAACATCGTGCACTCCGACTTCAAGCCCGGGAACGCGTTTTTGACCGAATCCGGGCAGACGCGGATTCTCGATTTCGGCATCGCCCGGGCGGCGCCGGCCGGGCGCGGCGAGGCCCAGGAGGCGAGCGCCGACGAGTTCGATGCCGGCGAGCTGGGCGCGCTGACGCCGGGCTATGCGTCGTGCGAGATGTTCGAGGGCGCGGATCCGCATCCGGCGGACGACGTCTACGCCGTGGCCATCGTCGCCTATCAGCTACTCTCCGGGCGCCATCCCTTCGATGGGGTACCCGCGCCCCAGGCCCGCAGCCGTGGTCTCGAGCCGCCGTTCATCCGCGGCCTGAAACGGCGCGAGTGGCGCGCCCTGCGTCACGGGCTGGCGTTCGCCCGGGAAGACCGGGCCCAGAACGCGGCGGAGTTTCTGCGCGAGCTCGAGGGCGGCACCCGGCTGAAACAGGTGGCGGCGCTGACGGTGGCGCTCGGTGTGCTGTTCGCCGGCTACGTGGGCTACGTGCAGTTCCAGGAGAGCGCCCGGGCCGCGCCCGACGTGCCTTTCGAGGAGCTTCCGGGCGAGACCCAGGATGCCATCGAGCAGAAGCTCGACGAGGCGGCGACTTTCCGCCGTTTCGGCGACCACGGCTCCGCCTTGACGCTGTACCGTGACGCCTACGACCTCCATCCGCGCAACAAGGCCGTGGTCGCCGAGTTGGAGTCGCTGTTCTCCGAGCTCGCCGAGCCGATGCTGGCGGACGGCGATCGGACGCGGCTCGAGCGGCTCGAGGAGAATCTCGAGGCGGTGATGGAGACCGACGACTTCCTCGACAACAGGGCCACACTCACCCGGATACACGAGCGGATCGAAGCCGCGCTCAGCCGCCCCTGAGCGCGCGCGCTCAGGGGCGGCTGAGCGCGCTCAAGGCATCTCCCGGAGCGCGCGCTCGAGTCGCTCCGGCCAGCGTTCGACCCAGCAGCAGCGATGATCGTAGCCAGGCACGGTGGTGAACGCGCCTTCCGGCAGGCGCTCTCGTAGCCGCCGGTGCAGAGACGGCGGCACGTTGTCGTCGTCACTGCCGGTGAAGTGGCGATGGCGCAAACCGGGGCGGTTGCCGGCCACCGCCACCGGATCGAGCGACTGCGCGAGCGGGGTGTAGCCGTGGCGTCGGGTCCAGGCCGCCGTGTCGAGGTTCGCGGCCACGGTCACCACCGCGTCCACCGCCGCCAGGCGCTCGGCCACCAGCAGCGCGAGCGTTCCCCCGCCGCTGTAGCCCACCAGCACCACGGTGGCGTCGGGGTACGCGGCGAGTAGGCGTTCGGTGGCGGCGGTCATGCTGGCCACCACGGTCTCGGAATAGCGCCCCACCGTCCACAGCTCCGGCGTGCAGTTGGCGCGCAGGCCGTGGTAGCAGGGCCGGCCGAGGAGCGCCAGTGCGTGCGGGTCCCGGGCCATGAGCGTCAACGTGAGCGCCCGCCTGGGCGTGGGATCCGGCGCGATGCGGGTTCGCTGCAGGAACGGGCTGCCGTCGCTGCCGAAGTACACGTGTACCCGGTCGCTGCCGGGCGCCCGCCGGCTATACACGCGGTGCTCGAAACCGTCACCGGTCACAGTGTCGGCGCGCAGACCCTGCGCCCCGGCGGTCGCCTCGAAACGCGCCGCCGGTGTCAGCGCACACCCGGTCGTCAGCCCCGCGCAAGCCAGCCATGTTACGAGGCGATTACGCGAAGTGTGATCCAGAACTTTGACTTTCATCATCTTGCGCGGCTAAGTTGCAACGCTTCTCACGGCTGGCAACAAACGTTACATGCTATACGTCGGTTCATCCTCCCGCTCGTTCTCCATGCTGCTGTTGTCCCTGGCCGTGGTCACGGCCGGTTGCGCCGCCACCGATCCCGACGCCGGGGGCGCCGCCACCGAAGGCTTCGAGGAGGTGGCCGACCTGCACGTGGTGGATTGCCTCCTCCCCGGCCAGGTCCGCCGCCTCGGTAACCAGACCTACGTGACCCCGCGCCGGCCCATCGAGACCACCGCGGCGGATTGCAAAGTCCGCGGCGGCGAGTACACGGCCTACGATCGCGCCGACTACAAGTCGGCCTTGAAGGTATGGATGCCGGCCGCCGAACGCGGGGATCCGAAGGCGCAGACCAACGTCGGCGAGATCTTCGAGAAGGGGCTGGGGACCGACCCGAACTATGAAGCCGCCGCCATCTGGTATCGCAAGGCGGCCGAGCAGGGCTATGAGCGCGCGCAGTTCAATCTCGGCACCCTGTACGAGCAGGGGCTGGGCGTGGAGCAGGACTCGGTGACCGCGCTCAACTGGTACCGCCAGGCCTGGGGGATCGAGGAAGACAACGTCATGTTCGAATCCGCCGCGAAGCGTGAGCGGGCCAAGCTCGAAGAGCGCCTGCGCACGGCCGTGGAGGAAAAGGAGCAGCAGATCGAGGTGCTGCGCGACCGGCTCGCCGAGCTCCAGGCGAAACTCGAGGCCACCTCCGAGCGCAGCGCCAGCGCCGAGGCGGAAGTGGAATCCCTGAACAGCCTGATCGCCCAGCTCGAGGAGCAGCAGCGCGAGAGCGAGGAGGAACTGAATGCCATCGCGGCGGCGTCGCCGGACGAAGCCGCCGCTCCCGCGGTGGCCGCCGCCGACGGCCCGCGTACCCGGGAGCCCATGCCGGCCGACCCGGTGGAGCACCAGGCTGTCGCCGAGGAGCGCTGGTTCCGCGACGTTTCCCTGGGCTCGTACTACGCTCTACTCATCGGCAACGAGAACTATTCCTCGCTCGAGGATCTGGAGACGCCGCTCTCCGACCTGCAACGGGCGAAACGGGTGCTCGAGGACAAGTACGGTTTCACCGTGTTCACCATCGCCAACGGCAACAACATCGAGGTGATGCGCGCCATCAACGACCTCGACGAGGTCGTGGGCCCCGAGGACAACCTGCTCATCTTCTACGCCGGCCACGGCAACCGCCTGAACACCGGCGGTCAGGAGATTGGCTACTGGCTGCCCTCCAACGCCGAACGGCCGCCGCGGAACACCTACTGGGTGGCGAACGAGTTCGTCACCGGGCACCTGTCGCGCCTGGACGCCAAGCGGGTGCTGGTGGTGGCGGATTCGTGCTACGCCGGGCTCCTTTCCGGCGAGCCCAGCTTCCTGCTCAGCGGCGACGCGGGGCCGAGTTACGACGACATGGAGTTCCTGCGCTTCAAGCTCGACAAGCGCTCGCGGCTGCTGCTGTCGAGCGGCGGCGACCGGCCGGTGCTCGACCAGGGGGGCGGCGAGCACTCGGTATTCGCGGACGCCTTTCTCGACGAGCTCGAGAACAACGACGACCTCCTGGCCGGGCCGGAGTTGTTCATGAACGTGCGCGAGCGGGTCGAGCAGGAAGCGGCGGACCTGGCCTTCGAGCAGACGCCGGAGTTCAAAACCATCAAGGCGGCCGGGCACGAGGTCGGCGACTTCTTCTTCGTCCCGGAGGACCTGCGCTGACGCGGGCCCGCCGGCACCCGGAACCGTCACAACAACGAACGCGACCGTAGGGGGATACGTATGTTCAAAAGGATCTTGAGCGTCCCGGCCTTGCTGGCCATGGCGGTGCCGGCGTGGGGCTACAGCCTCAACGTCAACACCTTCTCCGTCGACGAAGGCGGGGGAACCCAGCCGGTGGAGATCGAGTTCCAGTACGAGGACGGCGATCTGGGCGGGTCGTGCGTCGTCGACGTGACCGCCACGGTACAGGAGACCGACGAGGTGTTCTTCGCACCGGCGACGGCGAACGAGGATTTCGTCCCGGTCACCGAGACGTTCACCATGTCGGTTTCGAGCGATTTCCCGTCGGATACCGCCACCCTCGACGTCGAGATCCTCGATGATGAGTTGCAGGAACCCTACGAGCAATTCGGCGTCGATCTGACGGTGTCGCCGAACGACTGTGGCGGCGGGGATTTGAGCGGCCTCGACGGCGAACGCCAGGTCGGCCTGAACGACGACGGGGACACCGGTTCGCTCACCGTTTCGGTGGACCAGACGAGCATGGTGGTGAACGAATCCGACGGCACGGCCGAAATCGGTGTCTCCATCACCGAGACCGAGCGGCTGGGCGCGGGATACGGCGCGTCGATTTTCTGGGAACTCACCGACGGCACGGCCGCCGCGGGCAGCGACTACGACGGCCCCACCTCAGGATCGGTCTTTCTGGACGACGAGAACCCCAACGGTACGGTCAGCGTCCCGTTGCTCGCCGACGGTGAGCCCGAGCCCCAGGAGGACTTCCAGTTCACGATCGTGAATGTGGGGGCGGGCTTCCCCGACGAGACGAACATCGAGGACACCCGGGTCCAGGACGACACCACCACCGTGTCGATCACCGACGCGGATTCCAGTCGGATCAAGTTCTCGGAAGCGGAAACGAACGTGAGCAGCGACGAAGGCGAGGTCGTGCTGACCCTGGTACGTACCGGCGATACCAGTGGCGCCGTCAGCGTCGATTACGCCACCGAGGACGGCTCGGCAACCGCCGGCGAGGACTACGCCGCCGCCACCGGCAGCGTGTCCTGGGCCGAGGGCGACTCCAGCGAAAAGACGATCACCATCGATCTGCTCGACCCCGCGCAAGACGAAGACTTTACGGTGGCGCTGAGCAATGCCCAGGGCGATGCCTTCATCGGTACCCCGGGAGAGGCCCTGATTACCCTCGCGGCCCCGAGGCAGCGTGACATCTCGGGTATTTCGACCTTGACGCCGAACCAGCAGCAGCTCGCCGGATGGTTCGACGAGACGTGTCCCCGGATCGCCGCCCTGGACGAGCGAACGGCGGAGCAGGACGACCTCGTGGAGATCTGCGGCGCGCTGCGGGGCGCGGACGACGACGCTTCGGTTCGCGAGGCGCTGGACGCCGTGAACCCGGAGGAGCTCATGGTCTCCACCATCAACGCCCTGCGGCTCACCGGGCTGCAGCACGGCAACCTCGGGCAGCGCTTGAATGCGCTGCGCAACGGCGCCACCGGCGTCGACCTCACCGGGCTCAACGTGGAGGTCGACGGCCAGCAGATTGCTGGCACCGCGCTGCAGGAGATGTTCGACGGCATCACCGGCGGCGGCGCCAGTGCCGACGAAGGCCACATCGCCGGCAACTGGGGCATGTTCGTGAACGGCCGGATCGCCACCGGCGACAAGGACGGCAACGCCTACGAGAGCGGCTTCGATTTCGATCTCTGGTCCGTGACCATGGGCGCCGACTATCGGATCAAGCCGAATCTGATCGTCGGGCTATCCGCCGGATTCGGCTCCGTGGAGTCCGACTACGACGGCAATGCCGGCGAGCTCGACATCGACAGCTGGAACGGTGCAGCCTATCTGACTTACTTCCAGGAGGAGTCGTTCTATTTCGACGCGCTGGCCACGTACGGCGAAAACGACTACGACTCGGTGCGCAACATCGCATTCGACACCGGCGTGCTGCAGGTCAACCGACTCGCCCGGGGCAGCACCGACGGCACGCAGTACTCCGTCGGCATCGGCTCGGGGTGGGACTTCAGCCGGGGCGGCTTCACCTTCGGCCCCCACTTCGGCAGCTACTACTACGACGTCGAGGTGGATGGTTTCTCGGAGACCGGCGCCGACGGCCTGGACGTGATGATCGACGACCAGACCAGCGAATCGCTCACCGTCAACGCCGGCGCCCACGTGTCGTACGCCTGGCTCACCGACTGGGGCGTGCTGGTGCCGAATGCCAAAGTCGACTGGGTGCACGAGTTCGAGGACGGCCGCGACACGTTGTCGTTCCGCTTCGCCAACGACCCGTTCACCGGCAACACCAACGACCCGTCGCCGACCATCACCCTGCGCTCGGACCGTCCGGACGAGAACTACATGATCTGGTCCGTGGGCATGTCGGGGCAGTTCGTGTACGGTCTCTCCGCGTTCGTGAACTATCAGGCGCACGCGGCGTACGAGGACGTCGACATGAGCGAATGGAGCTTCGGCGCCCGCTGGGAGAAGACCTTCTGACACCACCGGGCCGGAGCCGGGCCATTGCGCGTCGGCAAAGACCGGCCCGGCCGCGGCCGCAGTATACTGCCGCCGATGAACGAACAGGCCATCGAACAGGGAGGGGTTGCGACGCCGGACGATGAGCCGGCTTCCCCCTTGCCGGACGCCTGGCGGCGGCGCGACCCGGAGTGTGTGGTGCTTCCGCCACGCGTTCCGGGGG
>JBMCWS010000052.1:0-19075 GCA_048621375.1 Pseudomonadota bacterium
CCCTACGACCTCGAGAATTTCCGCGTGGAAGCGCGCGACGTGCTGGTGAACAAACCCAAAGTCGCCGCCTACCGCGCTCCCGGCGCGCCGCAATCCATGCACGCGATGGAGTGCGCGGTGGACGAGCTGGCCCGCAAGCTCGGCATGGATCCCATCGAGTTGAGGCTGAAGAACGCGGCCGACGAGGGGACGCAGGCGCCGTACGGGCCCAAGTTCCCGGCCATCGGGCTGAAGGCGTGCCTGGAGGCGGCGAAGGCGCATCCCAACTATACCCGGCCCCTGCCGGAGGGTGCCGGCCGCGGCGTCGCGGTGGGCTTCTGGTTCAACGTGGGCATGCAGTCCAGCGCCGAGGTGCACATCAACGAAGACGGCACTGCCACGGTGGTGGAGGGCAACCCCGACATCGGCGGCTCTCGCGCCAGCATGTGCATCATGGCCTCCGAGACCCTCGGAATCCCCTATGAGCAGGTCACGGCGCTCATCGGCGATACCGAGAGCACGGGCTTCTCCAACGTCACCGGCGGCAGCCGTACCACCTTTGCCACGGGCATGGCCGTGATCCAGGCGTGCGAGGACATCATCGCCCAGTGCAAGTCGAGGGCGGCGGCCACCTGGGGCGTGGACGAGGATCAGGTGGTCTGGGAGGACGGTCAGGCCGTCCCGGCGCCCGGCGTCAATGCCGACGTGAAGCCGCTCAGCCTGGCCGACATCGCGGCGAATGCGGCCAAGACCGGGGGGCCGCTGCTCGGCCGGGCGTCGTTGAACGCCCAGGGCGCCGGCGCCTCGTTCTCGGTCAACATCGCGGAGCTCGACGTCGACCGCGACACCGGCAAAGTGGACGTCCTCGGTTTCACCGCGATCCAGGACGCCGGGCGCGCCATCCACAAGGCCTACGTGGAAGGCCAGATGCAGGGCGGCGCGGCCCAGGGCCTGGGCTGGGCGCTGAACGAGGAATACATCTACGATGGCAACGGCGTCATGGAGAACGCGGGCTTTCTGGACTACCGGATTCCGGTGGCCTCGGATCTGCCCATGATCGATTGCGAGATCGTCGAGGTGCCCAACCCGAGCCATCCGTACGGCGTGCGCGGCGTGGGCGAGACGCCCATCGTGGCCCCGCTGGCGGCGGCCGCCAACGCCCTGCGGGATGCCACCGGGGTGCGGATCAACGACATTCCGCTGTCGCCGCCCCGCGTTCTCGAGGCGCTGGACGCGCAGGGCTGAGGCGCTCGTGGCGCGGGTGGTCTTCCCCAATCACCTGCTGAGCGTCACTGCCGGCGAGCGCGAGGTCGACGTGGAAGCGGGCAACGTCCGGGAGCTGCTCGAGGCCCTGGAAGCCCGCTTCCCCGGCTCCCGCGATGCCCTCGGGCGCAGTGCCGTGGCCATCGACGGCCAGATCTACCAAGATGCCTTCCTGGAGGCGCTCGAGCCGGACAGCGAAGTGTTCTTCATGCAGCGGATCGAAGGCGGGTAGAGAGTACTTAGTACTTAGTACTGAGTACTTCACCCAGTTCGTCGATCGCCTGGGCCTCGTCGATCACTTTGATCGTGTGCATCCCCAGCGCTCGCGCCGGCTTCAGATTGATGCCGAGGTCGTCGAGGTAGACGCTGCGCTCGGGGGCGACTTCCAGCCGCTGGCAGGCGATCTCGTAGATGCGCGGGTTCGGCTTGCGGATGCCTTCGACGCTCGATTCCACCACCAGGTCGAACAGCGCCATGACCTCGGCCACCCGGCTGGCGCGGTCGCTGGAGCTGGCCATGCCCGGGCCCTGGCCGCCCTTGACGTTGTTGGTGATGCACCCGACCCGGAAGCGGCGCTTGCATTCGCGCAGCACGTCCACCATGCGCGGGCGGATGTCGCCGGAAAGCAGCTCGATGACCTCACGGCCGGGAATCCGGTACCCGGCCGCCTCGGATTCCTCGGCGAACAGGCGATCGAATTCCTCCAGCGTCACCTCGCTGGATTCGAATTTCGCCCAGGCGTTCGACTCGGGATTGGTCGCGTTGATGGTGCGGATGAAATCCCGGGGAATGCCGCGCTCGGCCTCGTAGCGGTTGAACGCCTCGAACGGGCTGGTGGTGAGGACCCCGCCGAAGTCCCACAGTACGGCTTCGATCATGCTGCTCCCCGTCTCAGAACTGGTGATAGCCGCCGTCGATGAGAAAGGTCTCGGCGGTGTGGTAGGCGCTGGCATCGCTCATGATGTAGATGGCGATGGCGGCGAAATCCTCGGGCTGGCCCCAGCGGCGGGCGGGTATGCGCTTCATCACGTTGTCGACGAACTTGGGGTTCTCGAACGTGCTCGAGGTCATCGCCGTTTCCACCCAGCCGGGCAGGATGGTGTGCGCGGTGACCCCGTGGCGGGCGTATTCCACCGCCAGCGCCTTGACCATGGCGATCAGCCCCCCCTTGGTGGAGCCATAGTGTTCCCCGCGGGGCTGGCCGGACAGCGCGGCGAGGCTCGCAGTGCCGATCAGGCGCCCGCCCGGGTCGCCATTCTCGGCGCGCTCGCGCATGTGCCGGGCGGCGTATTTGAAGGTGTAGAACACGCCGTCGAGGTTCACGGAGAGCACCTGCTGCCATTCCTCGTCGGTCATCTCGTCGAAGCGGGTACCCCAGCCGCCGACGCCGGCGTTGGCGAAGCAGCCGTCCACGCGGCCGTGGCGTTCCAGGGTCTCGGAGAAGCAGCGGGCGACGTCGCTCTCGTCGGTGACGTTGCAACGCAGGGCGCTCACGCGGGTGCCGTATTCACCCAGGCGGTCCAGCGCCTGCGCGTTCTTCTCGGTGTTGGTGCCCCAGATGCTGATCTCGGCCCCGGCCTGGGCGAGCCCTTCGGCCATGCCCAGGCCGATACCGCCATTGCCGCCGGTGATCACCGCCACCTTGCCGGTGAGATCGAAGGGTGCGAACGTCATAGCGTCTCCTGCGAGCTGCTCGAATCGAAAACAGCGGCGCAGTTTACCCGAACACCCCGTCGATGTGGTGGCGCATCTGCGGCGTGCGGGCGCTCCCGTTGTCGCGGCGATTCTGCTAGCGTTCCGGCTGTTCATCCGAAAACGCGAGGGGATGCTATGGACCTGGAAGGCGGAGTCGCCATCGTCACCGGATCGTCGTCGGGCGTGGGCGCGGCCACGGCGCGGCAACTGGCGGAGAAGGGCTGCAACGTGGTCATCAATTATGCCCACAACGAGGCGGGCGCCGAGGAGACCCGGGCGGCCTGCGAATCCCTCGGGGTGGAGACCCTGGTGGTCAAGGCCGACGTCGCGGCGGACGAGGACTGCCGGCGCATGGCGGCGCTGGCCGACGAGAAGTGGGGACGCATCGATGCGCTGGTGAACAACGCCGGCACCACCAAGTTCTGCGACCACGCCGATCTCGAAGGCCTGTCCGCCGAGGACTTCCAGCACATCTACGGGGTCAACACCGTGGGCGCCTATCAGATGGTGCGCGCCGTGGAGCCGGCCATGCGCCGCGGCGGGCGGGGCAGCATCGTCAACGTCGCCTCCATCGCCGGAGTGATGGGCGTGGGCAGCTCCATCGCCTATGCCGCCTCGAAGGGCGCCATGGTGACCCTCGGCCTCTCCCTGGCCCGGGTGCTCGGCCCCGAGATCCGGCTCAACACCGTCTGCCCCGGATTCATCCAGGGTGACTGGCTCGAGCAGGGTATGGGCGCCGAGACGTACGCGAAAACCAAAGCGTATCTCGAGCAGAACACGCCGCTACAGCTCACCACCACACCGGACACCGTGGCCGAGGTCGTCGTCTACCTGCTTACGGGAGCGGGCGTGGTAACGGGCGAAACGCTGCTCCTCGACGGCGGTCATCACCTCACGCAGATGCCATTCGCGAGAAGGTAGCAAGGAACACGTGGTACTCAGTACTCAGTACTTATGCCTGACGTCTTTGCCTTTGACGAGGTACACCACGTACTCGGATATGTTCTTCGCGTGATCGCCGATCCGCTCCAGTGAGCGCGCGGCCCAGATGACGTTCATGGCGCGGTCGATGCCGGCGGTGTCCTCGCGCATGGCGGAGCCGCGCTGGCGGAGGACGTTGTTGTAGCCTTCGTCGATGCGTTCGTCGAACTCGATGACGTGCACCGCGTCGTCGGCATCGAGACGGGCGAACGCGTTGAGGCTGCGGGCGACGATGGATTCCGTGAGCGACGCGAGCTGACGGATGTCGTCGTACTGATCGCGCGGATACTCCATGCCCACGATTCCCAGGGCCATCCTGGCGATCCGGTCGGCCTCGTCGCCGATGCGCTCGAGGTCGGTGCTGGCCTTCATGATGCTGATGAGCGTCCGCAGGTCGGTGGCGGCGGGTTGGCGCCGGGCAATGATGTGGATGCACTGCTCGTCGATGTCCACCTCGAGCTGATTGATGGCGCGGTCGTTCCCGCGCACCTTCTCCGCCAGGGCCTCGTCGTGATCGATCAGCGCCCGGCAGGCGTCGTGGAGCTGTTGCTCCACGAGACCGCCCATTTCCAGCAGCTTGTTGCGGGCGGCTGCGAGCTCGGCGTCGTACTGCTCCGAGATGTGCGGGTTGGGCATGGCGGTTCCCTCGGTGGTCTGGCTCAGCCGTAGCGGCCGGTGATGTAATCTTCCGTGGCCCGTTCCTTTGGATTGGTGAACACGTCGTCGGTTCTGTCGAACTCTATCAGTTCTCCGAGATAGAGGAACGCGGTGTAGTCCGAGACCCGGGCGGCTTGCTGCATGTTGTGGGTGACGATGACGATGGTGTAGTCGGACTTGAGCTGGTGGATGAGCTCCTCGATCTTCAGCGTCGAGATCGGGTCCAGGGCGGAGGCCGGCTCGTCGAGCAGGAGCACCGAGGGCTCGATGGCCACCGCCCGCGCGATCACCAGCCGCTGCTGCTGGCCGCCGGAGAGCCCCAGCGCCGATTCCTTCAGCCGGTCCTTCACCTCGTCCCACAACGCAGCGCTGCGCAGGGCCCACTCCACCCGGTCGTCCATCTCCGACTTCGGCGGCTTGCCGTCCAGCCGGAGACCGTAGGCGACGTTCTCGTAGATGGACTTGGGAAACGGGTTGGGGCGCTGGAACACCATGCCCACCCGGCGGCGAAGCTGCGCCACGTCCACGTCCCCGGCGTTGATGTCCTGACCCTCGAGCCGGATCGTCCCCTGGACGGTGACGTTGTCGATGAGGTCGTTCATGCGATTGAAGCAGCGCAGCAGGGTCGATTTGCCGCAGCCGGAGGGGCCGATGAAGGCAGTCACCTGCTGTCGGGGAACGTTCAGGCTGATGTCGCTGAGCGCCTGGGCGTCGCCGTAGTAGAGCGACAGATCCTCGACCACGATGCTGGCATTGTTGCGATTATCCCTCGACGCCACGATATCGGTTCTCCAGTCGGTTGCGCAGCAGGATCGCCGTGAGATTGAGCACGACGATGAGCAGCACCAAGAGCAGCGCGGTGGCGAAAACCAGGGGCCGCGCGGCTTCCACGTTGGGGCTCTGGAAGCCCACATCGTAGATGTGAAAACCCAGGTGCATGAACTTGCGCTCCAGGTGAATGTACGGGAAGTTGCCGTCCACGGGCAGGGTGGGGGCCAGTTTCACCACCCCCACCAGCATCAGCGGCGCCACCTCGCCGGCTGCCCGGGCCACGGCGAGGATCACTCCGGTGAGGATCGACGGGCTCGCCACGGGGAGCACCACCTTGAACAGGGTTTCGGCCTTGGTGGCGCCCAGGGCCAGGCTGCCCTCGCGCAGCGAGCGGGGAATCCGGGTGAGACCCTCCTCGGTGGAGACGATCACCACGGGCACGGTGAGCAGCGCCAGGGTCAACGACGCCCACAGCAGACCCGGGGTGCCGAACGTCGGTGCCGGCAGGGCCTCGGGAAAGAACAGCGCGTCCAGGGAGCCGCCGAGGAAATACACGAAGAAGCCCAGGCCGAAGACGCCGTAGACGATGGAAGGCACCCCGGCCAGGTTGTTGACCGCGATGCGGATCAGACGCACGAACGGGCCCTGGCGGGCGTACTCCCGCAGGTAGACCGCGGCCACGACGCCGAATGGCGTCACCAGCACGGACATGAGCAGCACCATGATCACGGTGCCGAAGATGGCCGGAAAGACCCCGCCTTCGGTGTTGGCCTCCCGGGGCTCGTCGGAGACGAACAGCCAGAAGCTCTCGAGAAAGTGACCGATCCGGTCGGTGACGTCCATGCGATTGGGGCGCCAGGCCCGCATGACCTCGCCGAGCTCGATTTCCAGGGTCTGTCCCGTGGCGGTCTCCAGGCGAATGGAATCCCGCTTCAGGTCATCGCGCAGGGCGCGCAGGCGGCGCTCCGCGTCCTCGTAGCGTGCCTCGAGCTCGGCTTTGGCGGCGGCAATCTCCACGAGCTGCGTCTCGAGGTCGTTGGGTTGGTTCAGCGCCAGGGCCCGGCGCTGGAGCCGGAGCCGGTCGAGCTGGTAGTTGATGTCGTGGAGCTCCCCCTGCTCGAGGTCGTGGATGCGCGCGCGCAGCCCGCGCACCCGCTCCAGCCGCCGTTCTAGATCGGCCCAGGCGGCGGGGCCTTCGGAGCTCAGCTCCCCCGCCTGGTGCACCGAGCGCAGGTAGCCGTAGGCGTTGCCCCATTCCACCCGCTCGAGGACCGCTGCGTCGGTCGGGTGCTCGACGTCGTCGATCCGGTGGCGCACCACCCAGCGGAAGTCCGGCGGCGCCATGCGGCGGTTGCCGGTGCGCAGCAGCCAGCGCTCCACCTGGAGCATGTCCGGATCCGGCAGGGTGTCCGCCCCGGCTCCGGTGGATTCCAGGAACTGCGCCACCGGCAGAACCTCGGTCTCCGCGAGCTCGCCCAGCACCACCTGTTGCTGGCCGAAGTCGTCCTCGTAGCTCACCAGCGCCACGTCGGCGGGCCAGAAATGGGCGAAGCCACGTACCGCGATCAGCAGCAGGATGCCCACCACGGCGGCCACGGAGAGTGCCACTGCCGCGGCGTTCAGCCAGATCCAGGGCTCTCCGGAGTGGAACCAGGCCTTCAGGTTCAGGGCGCGCGTGCGATGCATGATCAGAGATTCCCGTACCGGATGCGAAGCCGCTGGCGCACCAGCTCGGCCACGGTGTTCACCGCGAAGGTCAGCAGAAACAGCACCAGTGCCGTGAGAAACAGGATTCGATAATGGGTGCTGCCCACCTCGGACTCGGGGAGCTCGACGGCGATGTTGGCGGCGAAGGTGCGCATGCCCTCGAATACGTTCAGGTCCATCACCGGGGTGTTGCCGGTGGCCATGAGCACGATCATGGTCTCGCCTACGGCGCGGCCGAGGCCGATCATCACCGCCGAGAAGATGCCCGGGCTGGCGGTGAGCAGCACCACCCGAACCAGGGTCTGCCACGGCGTGGCGCCGAGCGCCAGGGAGCCGTTGATCAGGTGCGTGGGTACCCCGTAAACGGCGTCCTCGGCGATGGAGAAAATGGTGGGAATCACCGCCATGCCCATGGCGAGGCCCACCACCAGGGCGTTGCGCTGGTCGTAGTCGAGCCCGAAGGTGTCGAGGAAGAAACGCTGGGTGTTGCCGCCGAACAGCGCCACCTCCAGCCAGGGCCCCATGGCGAACGCGGCCCAGATGGTGCCGACGATCACCGGCAGCACCAGCAGCGCGTACCAGCCGGAAAACCGCCGGGTGACGGGCTCGGGCAGGCGGCTCCACAGCCACGCCGCCAGCAGCGTCCCGCCGGGCATCACCACCAGCACCGCGAGCACCGCGGCCAGATTGGCCTCGATGAGCGGCGCCAGCCATAGCCCGGCGAGAAAGCCGAGGATCACCGTGGGCAGGGCGGCCATGATCTCGATTCCGGGTTTGACGATCCGCCGCATCACCGGCGCCATGAAGTAGGCGGTGTACAGCGCCCCCATGATCGCCACCGGCACCGCCACCAGCATGGCGTAGAACGCGCCTTTCAGGGTGCCGAACATGAGCGGCGTCAGCGAGAACTTGGGCTCGAAGTCGTTCGCGGCCGACGACGACTGCCAGCTGTAGATCGGCTCTTCGTAGCCCTCGTACCAGACCTTCGACCAGAGGGTGGACCAGGAGATCTCCGGATGCTCGTTGCTGATCCGGTAACTCTGCACGTCGCCGGCGTCGTTCGCGGTCAGCAGCACATCGGAGCGGGGCGACAGGGCCGCCGCGGCCACGTCCGCCTCCGCCAGGGCGTGCCGTGTCAGATGACGCTCGGAGGTGGTGTAGAACAGGTGCGCGCGGTCGCGTTGGTCGATGACGGCGAAACCCTTGCGCTGGGGCTCGGGGATGATCCGTCGCGCCGGCGCCGCCAGCTCGAAGTCGCGGGCCCGCTCGAGACGCCGGCCCATCTCGCCGCGGGTCAGGAACCACTGACTGACGTCGCCGCGCTCGTCGGCGACGAGCAGGGAGTAGCGCCCGAGCAGCGGCGCCACGTCGCTGAGCTTCACGCCCTCCGGGCTCACCCGGCCGACGAACAGCTCATTGGGCGCGGTGGGGCGTGCCAGATCCAGGACATTCACCGCGCCGCCGTCGCTCACCAGATACAGCCAGCGCCCGCGAGGGCCGAAGTACACGTGATCGTAGTCGCGCTCGAGGTCGATCCGGCGGCGCCGGGGCATCTCCAGCGGGAATCCGGGTTCCGCTTCGCGGTAGTGCTGCAGCGTGAGCGTGCGCCCGGAGAGGCCGGCGATGAGCATCTCGAAGCGGGCGTGGTGCACGTCGAACTGCGAGACCTCGCCGAGGTCGATCCACGCGTCGCCGAACGCGGGCTCCGCGGCGGGCTCGAGGTGGCGGGCCTCCTCCCGGTACGAGACGGTGTAGCGGGTCTCGAGAAAGGTCATCCTGCCGGCCTCGTCGAGCACCGCGTACAGTCCTTCGTTGCCGGCGACCGGCCGGGCCTGCTGCAGGGTACGGCCGAGATCGTGCTCGCCGCGGGTCCGGCCGCTCTCGAGATCGAAGAACGTGAGCGCGCCGGCCGCGCCGATCCGCAGGCCGATCTCGTTGGTGTCGTTGGTCCCGATCAGCAGGGGTTGCGTCGGGGCCAGGTCGTAGTCGCGGCCGGGGTCGATGTCGGCGGGCGCGAACACCGGTGCCACCACCCACAGCAGGTAAAAGAAGATCAACGCGATGGCGGCTATGACCGCCGCACCGCCGAGGCCGACGGTTCGCGCGGTCACCGCGTTGATCAGACGTCGGCGTCTGGGCAGCTTCCCCAGCCCGGCTCCGGATGCCATCGACAACCCCTCGCTCGCTTATTCTTCGAGTTTCGTGAGCTCGCGCGCCACCACCCGGGGCGACAGCGGCACGTAGCCGTCCTTGGCCACCACCTGCTGGCCGATGCGGGAGAGCACCATCTTCAGGAACTCCCGCTCTAGGGGCGGCAGCGGGCTGCCCGGGCGCTTGTTGACGTAGATGTACAGATACCGCGAGAGCGGGTACTCGCCGGAAGCGGCCGTCTCCGGCGTCGGCGCCACCGCCGGGACGTCATCGTACTCGGCCAAGGGTACCGCGCGAACCCCGGAGGTCACGTAGCCGATGCCGGAGTAGCCGATGCCGTTCAACGACGACGACACCGCCTGCACCACCGAGGCGGAGCCCGGCTGCTCGTTCACGCTGTTTTTGAAATCGCCGGAGCACAGGGCTGCCTCCTTGAAGTAGCCGTAGGTGCCGGAGACCGAGTTGCGGCCGTAGAGCTGTATGGGCCGGCTGCTCCAGCCGCCTTCGAGACCGAGATCGCCCCAGCGGCGGATGTCGGCCTCGCCCCCGCAGCGGCGGGTGACCGAGAAGATGGCGTCGAGCTGCGGCACCGTCAGCGACTCGATGGGATTGTCTTTGTGCACGTAGACCGCCAGGGCATCCATCGCCACCCGGATGGCGGTGGGCCGGTAACCGTGGCGTTTCTCGAACGCCTCGATCTCGCGGCCCTTCATGGCCCGGCTCATGGGGCCGAGGTTCGACGTGCCTTCGGTGAGGGCCGGCGGCGCCGTGGAGGAACCGGCGGCCTGTACCTGGATGTTGACGTTCGGGTAGGCACGCTTGAACTCTTCCGTCCACAGCGTCATCAGGTTGGCGAGCGTGTCCGAGCCAATGCTCGACAGCGTGCCGGAGACACCGCTGACGCGCTCGTAACGTGGTAACTCCTCGGCGGGTTCGGCGACCGCGCCCGCACCGGTCAGTGCGGTGAGCAGCGCCGCTGCGGCCGCGAGATGTGTTTTGTGGCGTTTCATGTTTCCTGCTCCTTGCTGGGTGTGTCGGAGGTGACGAGAATCTGGGCGGCCGGGAACTCGCAATGAAAGGTGCTGCCCTTGCCCGGCTCGCTGTCGACCCGCAGCGCGCTGCGGTGGCGTTTGAGCACGTGTTTGACGATGGCGAGCCCGAGGCCGGTGCCGCCGCGCACCCGCGAGCGCGCGAGGTCGACCCGGTAGAAGCGCTCGGTGAGGCGTTCGCGGTGCTCCGGGGCGATGCCGATCCCCTGATCCGAGACCCACAGCCGGGCCCCGCCGTTGTCGAGGCGCTCCCAGCCCACCCGGACGACGCCGCCGTCCGGGCTGTAGCGAACGGCGTTGGTGACCAGGTTGAGGACGGCGCTGTGCATCTCCGTGGTCATGCCCAGCAGCCGGAGGCCGGGATCCGCGGACACCCGGAACTCGTGCCGGCCGTCGCTCAGGACACTCGCCTCGGCGACGCAGTCGCGCGCGAGCGTGGCCATGTCGATGGCCTGGAGCTCTTCCGGGCGGGGGAGGGCGCTGGCCTCGAGACGTGACAGCAGAAGCAGGTCGTCCACCAGGGCGCGCATGCGGGCCGTGGGGGATTCGAGCTTGCCGAGCAGGTCGCGCACCATTTCCGGGTCGAGGTCCTCGTCCTCGAGGCTTTCCAGATAGCCGACGATGACCGTGAGCGGGGTGCGCAGCTCGTGGGAGACGTTCGCCACGAAGTCCTGGCGCATGGTGAGCAGGCGGTTCAATTGGGTGACGTCGCGTACCAGGATCAGCGCGTAGCGGCCGTCCACCGGGATGCGGCGGGCTTCCAGGCGGCGCTGGTCGTCGAACGGCGAAGGAAACTCCACCAGTCCCTCGGCGTGCTCTCCCTTGACCAGGGTCATGAAATCCGGGTGGCGCACCAGGCTCGCCAGGTTGGCGCCGCGGTCCGAGCGCTCGAGCTGAAGACGTTCCCGGGCGGCGCTGTTGAAGCCCTCGATGCGACCGTCGCGGTCGACGATGACTGCGGCGTCGGGCAGCGCATCGGTCACCACCCGCAGGCCGCGGGAGGCCTCGAGCGTGCGCGCGGTGCGCCGGCGCGCGGCTCGGAGACTGCGATACAACCGGTCGGCCAGCATCTGCCAGCTTTCCAGGCGGTTCTCCGGCCGGCTGATGGGGTGCCGGGACCAGCGTACCAGGGCGGCGAGCTCGCGGTACTGGAGTGCCACCCAGCAGACCAGCGCCAGCAGCAGCATCAGCGGCCAGGCGCCGGTGACGGCGCCGAGAATCAGGGCCAGGCCGAGCAGGGAGCCGGCGAGGGTCCACTCCAGGGGCGACCACTTCATTCCGGCGCCCGATACCGGTAACCGACGCCGCGAACGGTCTGCACCAGGTGTTCCAGACCATAGGGCTTGAGCGCCTTGCGCAGGCGCAGCACGTGCACGTCCACCGTGCGCTCCTCGACGTAGGCACTGCGCCCCCAGACCTGGTCGAGCAGCCGGCTGCGCTCGAACGCGCGGCCGGGGTGGCTCATGAAGTGCTCGAGCAACCGGAACTCGGTGGGCCCGAGCGCCACTTTGCGGCCGCTGACCATGAGCTCGTGGGCGGTGAGGTCGAGGCGCAGCGGCGGATGCTCGATGACGCCGGCTTCGGGGCTGCCGGTCCGGCGCAGCAGTGCCCTGACCCGGGCGACCAGCTCGCGCGGCGAGAACGGCTTGGTGACATGATCGTCCATGCCGGAGTCGAAACTCTCGAGCTTGTCGGTCTCCTCGCCGCGCGCGGTGAGCATGATCATGGGCAACTCGCGGGTGTGGGGATCGCGGCGCACGCGGCGGGCGAGCTCGACCCCGCTCATGCCCGGCAGCATCCAGTCGATGATCAACAGGCTCGGCAACACCCCCTCGAGCCGGCCGATGGCCTCCTCGGCACTGGCGGATTCCCAGACGTGAAATCCGGCACGCCCCAGCGCGAAGCTCAGCATGTCGCGTATCGCTTCCTCGTCCTCGATCACCAGAATCGTGTTGGCCGTCATCCGGTCTGCCCGACGCCTGCAGCATTGCCGGCATTAAACATGAACACTTTGACACTTTGATGACACTTCGGATCGCGCACGTGACCGCTACAGCGCCAGTTGAATCCGCGTGGAGATCACGGTGGCATCGTCGTCATCCTCAACCCCGACGATGCCGTCGCTGGTTACGCGTATGACGTTCAGCATCAGCCGGACGTTGCGGTTGGGGTAGTAGTTGGCGCCGAGCAGATAGCCGTCGACGTCCTCGTCAGCGCGCCCGTCCACGTCGAAGCGCAGGCGATCTACCTTGGCGACGAGCTCCAGGGCGGCGCTCCCCCGGGCAGGCGTCACCATGCCCGGAACCCCCGCGTTCGCCTTGTAGCCGCGGCTCTCGCCGGTGATGGTCCAGGTGGCCTGCAGGTACCCGTGGTTCACCTCGCCGTCGGCGCCGGCCGCCCCCGTCATGTCGCGCCGGAACATCTCGCCCTGCAGTGAGAACGGGCCCTGCAGGTACAGCGCCTCGAGCCCCCACTGGCGGTCGTCGTCGGTCTCCAGGAGGCTCGAGTCGAGCTCGCCGCCGGATTCCGCCACGTCGAGCTGAAAGCCGTGCAGCGGCTGCGCGGCGTCCAGGTTGCGATCGCTGTAGGCGGCGCCGAGGTGCAGCACCCGTGCCTCCCGATGGATCGGGGCGCCGAAAATCCGTCCGGTGACGGCGATGCGGTCGCCGCCGTCTTCCTTCTGGGGGTTGCCCGCGGGATTGAAGAGCCCGAACGACCAGCCGACGGGGCCGGCGGCACCGTCGAGGCGGGCGCCGAAGTAGGCCTGGCTGTCCGTGTCGGTCGCTTCCGTGTAGTAGTTGCGCTCGATGGAGGAAATGGCCTTGGAGCTGGTGAGCTCCTCGAGTCCGAACGGCTCCTTGGTCCGGCCGACGAAGACGTCGGCGACGTCCCAGCCGGTATAGCCGATGCCGGCGGCGTGGATCTCGGTGTCGTCGTCTACGTTGGTGTCGAAGACCCACTCGAAATCCCCGGGGAGCTCCCCGGACATTTCTATCCGCGCGCGGCGGAGCTGGGTATCGAACCGGGTGTCGCCATCGTTGCCCCGGTTGAGTGCGCCGTCGAACGTGTCGGTGTCCCACATCACCCGGCCGCCGAGGGAGAAGGTGTACTCGCCGCTGTCGTCGGCGACGCTCAGGCCGCCCGTGGTGTCGATCTCGGCCGCCTGCAACGCCGGGGCGCAGACGATCGCCACGAGGAGCGCGCCGCCGGTCCGCCTGGCCGTGTTTCCGATTCGTAACATTTCGTCATCCTCGAGGTTGTACATGCGCTCGGCTGCGCCGTGAGCAGGGGAGATGATGAAATGTTCATGTTACACAGTCATGACAATATGACGTTCTGGGGGCTGTTTTGACCAGCGCATGGACGGGAGTGCTTTGCGTGTGGTGCAGCCTTGCGATATATCTGAAACTTTGCGACCGAACCAACAGGAGGGGAAATGGGCGAGACAACGCAGCTTCGCGCGGCGGACGGCTTCGCGCTCGGCGCCTACCGGGCGCAGCCCGATGGCGAGCCGAAGGGCGCCGTGGTGGTGATTCAGGAGATCTTCGGCGTCAACGCGCACATCCGTGAGGTGGCGGACGGGTTCGCGAAGGAAGGCTACGTGGCCATTGCGCCGCAGATCTTCGATCGCGTCGAGCGTGACCTCGAGCTCGGGTACGAGGAAGCGGACATGGGCCGCGGCATCGAGATCGCGTTCCGCGCGCTCGATCACGAGCTGGCCCTGCAGGATATCGAGGCCGCGGTGGATGCTGCCGCGCTCCACGGCCGCGTGGGGGTGGTGGGCTATTGCTTCGGCGGCTTGCTGGCCTGGCGCGCGGCCTGTGACGTGCCGGGGCTGAGCGCGGCCGTATCCTACTATGGTGGCGGCGTGGCCGGTGAGGCGGAGCGCCGGCCCCGTTGTCCGGTGATGATGCATTTCGGCGAGCGCGACGCGCACATACCCATGTCCGACGTGGAGAAGATCCGGGCGGCGCAGCCGGATGCGGCGATATTCGTCTATCCCGCGGATCACGGTTTCAACTGTGATCACCGCGCCAGCCACGATCCCCGGAGCGCGCGGCTCGCCCTCGAGCGCACGCTGGATTTCTTCGCCGAACACCTCGGGTGAGGCGCGAGCATGGGCAAGATATTGAAGCAACAGGACGTTTTCGGGGCGGGCCAGCCTTCGCGCTTGACTTCCCCGGGGCGTTTGTTGATCCTTCGCCCACGGAAAAGGGGCGGGGCATTCCGAACGTGCTGCATAGCATGTTCCCCGCGTTTTTGGCCGTTCGGCACCGGTGCAACGCCCGGCGATCGAGCGGCCATGGAACTGCGCCTGGTCTCATCACCCAATCATCTCCGGGGTAGAGCGCGCCCGTGGTTTTGGGTAGGTGGATCGCAGGTGAGCGAAAAACCTAACGAACCCGTAGGAAGTGGTATGAAACAACACATCAGCAAAGGGCTTTCGGCGTTCCTGCTGTTGGCGGTGGGGGGCTTAGCCAGTATCACAGCCAACGCGGCGACCTTGAATGACATCTATCAGGTTGCTGAGCAGGTCAACGATCAGGCCCGTGAGTCGCAGGCACGCATCGATGCGCTGACCGACGAGACCCGCGAAGTGCTCAACGAGTACAAAGCCGTGCTCAAGGAGATCGAGGGGCTGCAGGTTTACAACCGCCAGCTCGAACGGCAGATCTCCAACCAGGAATCGGAGATGGAGGATCTCACGCGCTCCATCGACGAGGTCACCCTCATCGAACGCCAGATCACCCCGCTGATGCTGCGCATGATCGATGGCCTCGAGCAGTTCGTGGAACTCGACCTGCCTTTCCTGATCGGCGAGCGGCGGGAACGCATCGAAGGGCTGCGCGACATGATGGACCGGGCGGACGTGTCGGTTTCCGAGAAGTTCAGTCAGATCCTCAACGCCTACCAGATCGAGAACGAGTACGGCCGTACCATGGAGGCCTACCCGGACACCATCGAGGTGAACGGGAACGAGCGTAAGGTCGACGTGCTCAAGGTCGGCCGCGTGGCGCTGGTGTACCAGAGCCCCGACGGCGAGGCCACCGGGGTCTACAACCAGGCGAGTGAGCAGTGGGAGGCGCTCGACGACTCCTTCACCACGCCGGTGCGCAACGGCATCCGCATGGCGCGCCAGCAGCTCTCCGTGGATCTCCTGCCCATGCCCGTGCCCGGCCCGGAGGAAGTGCCGGGGCCCCAGGCGAACGCGGGCGAGCCGGCGGGCGCGCCGGATGAGGCACCCCAGCAGCAAGGCCAAGGTTCGGAGGCAGAGTGATGAAAGACAAGCGCATGAAGTACACCCTGTCCGGTCTGTTCGGCGGCCTGTTGCTGATGGGCGGCGCCGCGGGCGCGCTGGCACAGGAGAATGGCGAGCAGGCGGACGTCGACCTCCAGGTCACGGAGGCCGATACCCTCGATCAGTTGCTCGAGAACGTGCAGGAGCGCCGCGTGGTGGAATCGCGCCTGCACGCCGAGCGTGAGCAGCGGTTCGTCGAGGAGCGCGACCAGCAGGAGCAGATGCTCGCCGAGGCGCAGGCCGAGCGCCAGCGTGAGGAGCAGCGCTCCGACGAGCTCGAGACCACCTTCGAGGAGAACGAGACCCGCATCGGTCAGCTTCAGGAGCAGCTCGACAGCCGGCTGGGCTCGCTGCGCGAGCTGTTCGGTGTGCTGCAGCAGGTGGCCGGTGACACCCGCGGCCTGTTCGAAGGCTCGATCGTTTCCGCCCAGTACCCCGGCCGCGGGGAATGGCTGGCGGAGTTCGCCGAGAAGATGGGCACCGCCTCGAGCCTGGCCACCATCGAAGAGATGGAGCGGCTGTGGTTCGAGCTGCAGCGGGAGATGACCGCCACCGGCAAAGTGGTGAAGTTCCCGGCGACCGTGATCCTCAACAACGGCGAGCAGGTGGAGACCGAGGTGACCCGGGTGGGCGCCTTCAACCTGGTCACCGAGGACGGCTACATCCAGTACGACGAGGACGGCTCCCTGGTGGAGCTGGCGCGTCAGCCTGCCGGCCGCTACACCGCGAGCGCCGAGGATCTGGCCACCGCCAGCCCCGACGAGCTGGTGCGCTTCGCCGTCGACCCGACCCGCGGCTCGCTGCTCGGGCTGCTGATTCAGGCCGCGACCCTGAGCGAGCGGGTGGGCACACCGTTCGGCGGTATGGCCAGCGGGGCCTGCTACCTGCCGTTCTGCGACGGCCAGGGCGGTTACGTCGGTTCCGTCATCATCCTGGGTGGTATATTCGGCGTGGTCCTGGCGATCTGGAAGCTGATCCAGCTTTCCCTGGTGAGCCGCAAGGTGAACGCGCAGAAGGAGTCCGACACCGTCGACGAGAGCAACCCGCTCGGCCGGGTGCTCAAGGTCTACGAAGACAACAAGAACGTCGATGTCGAGACCCTGGAGCTCAAGCTCGGCGAGGCCATCCTCGGCGAGACGCCGAAGATCAGCAGCAACATCACGCTGCTCCAGGTGATCTCGGTGGTGGCGCCGCTGCTGGGTCTGCTGGGTACGGTGACGGGCATGATCCTCACCTTCCAGGCGATCACGCTGTTCGGTACCGGCGATCCCCAGACCATGGCGGGCGGTATTTCCACCGCCTTGATGACCACGGTGCTGGGTCTGACCGTGGCGATCCCCATGACTCTGTTGCACTCCATCGTGGCCCAGCGCAGCCGCTCGGTGATCCACGTGCTGGAGGAGCAGAGCGCGGGCATCATCGCGGACCACGCGGAACGTTCCGGCCGAGCGCTGGGCTGATACAGGTAGCCACTCGATATGTATGACGCCTACATAAGCATCATCGAGTTCATGGAACAGGGGGGTGACGTGCTCTGGCTCATCGCCGGCGTCACCTTCCTCATGTGGACTCTGATCTTCGAGCGGTACTGGTATTTCCAGACCGAGCACAAGAAGCTCGTGCGCGAGGCCGCGGAGCGCTGGGAGGCGCGCCCGGAGCGGCGCTCCTGGAGCGCCCACCAGATCCGCGAGTCCATCGTTTCCGAGGCATCGGACAAGATCGCGGGCAGCCTGCCGCTGATCCAGACCTGCGTGGCGCTGTGCCCGCTGCTGGGTCTGCTGGGCACGGTGACCGGGATGATCTCGGTGTTCGACGCCATGGCCAACCAGGGCGGTAACGCCCGGTCCATGGCGGCCGGCGTCTCTATGGCGACCATTCCCACGATGGCGGGGATGGTCGCGTCATTGTCGGGCGTCGTGGGCACGACCTTGCTCAAGCGTAAGATCGACCGCGAGACCGAGCTGTTTCAGGATCACCTGACCATGGATCATTGAGGCCTTCATTTCTCGCGGCGCCCGCGCCGTGACGAAAGGGAAGCCGGGAGGCACCGATGCGTAGAAACGTGAGCCGAATTTCCCGCACCGACGAGGAATCGGACATCAACCTGACCCCCATGCTGGACGTCGTGTTCATCATGCTGATCTTCTTCATCGTGACGGCGACGTTCATCAAGCAGACCGGCATCGACCCGCTGCGGCCCGAGGCAGAGTCCGGCGAGAAGAAGCCCACGGTCAGCGTGCTGGTGGCCATCTCACCCGCCGGAGAAATCTGGATCGACGACGAGCGAGTGGAGGAATCCGCCGTGCGCGCCAAGATCGAGCAGCTTCATGCGGAGAACCCCAAGGGTGGGCTGGTGGTCCAAGCAGATAGAACGGCGAAGTACGAGAAGCTGTCCGTCGTCCTGAACGCCGCGCGAGCGGCCGGGGTCAATCAGGTGGCAGTATCCACGGAGGAATGAGGGGACCTGAGCGATGATCGCAAGATACCTACTCGGAGTCGCCCTCGGGGCGGCCGTGACCTTCGGGTTGTTCCTGCTGATGCAGGCACTGATCGACAGCGACGAGAGTCCCCTCCAGGAGGGGGTGGAAGGGAAGATCGTCGATTTCGTGCGGCTCGAAGAAGAGACCGAAGTCGAGACCAAGGATCGCAAGCCCGAGCCGCCGCCGCCGCCGCCGGAGGAGCCTCCGGAGACCCCGGATGCGGAGGCCGATCCCAGCGACGTCTCCATCGGTGTGGACATGGGCTCGGTCAACAGCGATGTCGAGATGAACGTCGGCGACACCGGCGGGTTCAGCTCCGACGGCGAGTACCTGCCCATCGTCAAGGTGGCGCCGGTTTATCCGCGCCGGGCGCAGACCCGGGGCATCGAGGGGCACGTGCTGCTCGAGTTCACCGTGACCAAGAACGGCTCGGTGAAGGATCCGGTGGTGGTCGAGGCGGAGCCGCCGGGCATCTTCGACCGGGCGGCCAAGCAGGCGGCGCTGAAGTTCAAGTACAAGCCCAAGGTGGTCAACGGCGAGCCCATCGAGGTGGCCGGGGTGCAGAATCTCATCACCTTCGAGCTGTCCGACTGAGGCGGCTGCGGGCCTGGATAAGGTAGACAAGATGTTGAAGCAAATCGTCACCGCAAGTTGTTGTGCCGTCGCCGTCTGGCTCGCGCTGCCGTTCGCTGCCGGTCTTGGGGTGGGCAGCGGTGCCGCGTTCGCCCAGGAGGAGGAGGAGCAGCAGCGGGAGACCCGCCGCATTCCCTCCATGAGCGAGTCCGCGTACAAGCAGCTCTCAGAAGCGCAGGAAGCCGTGGACGAGGAGAACTGGGCCGGGGCGCTGGAAGTGCTCGAAAAAATGCTCGAGAACGAGGACCGGTTGAACGGCAACGAGCTCGGGCAAGTGCACAACATGCTCGGGTTCGTTCATTTCTCCCAGGAGAACTACCAGGAGGCCATCGACGCCTACGAGGTGGTGCTCGAGCAGGGGGAGAACATTCCCGAGGGGCTCGAGGTCCAGACCTACTACACCCTCGCTC
>JBMCWS010000053.1:0-18436 GCA_048621375.1 Pseudomonadota bacterium
GCGCGATGTCGAGCTCGAGGGCCGGCAGCGCTGGGCGTGCCGGCGGCGCACTGGGCCGCCGGGCGAGATGACGGGCGAGCGCCGCGGGGGTGGCGTAGCGATGGAGCTCGCGGACCCGGACCGGCCTGCCGGTGGCCCGCTGCAGCCGTCCGCAGAGGACGATGGCGGCCAGGGAATCGCCGCCGAGCGCGTCGAAGCCGTCTTCCGGACCTGCCCGGGGCGCCGCCAGTACCTCGCGAAACAGGGCCACTACGGTGCGCTCCAACGACGCGCCGCGGTCGCCGGCCTCGGCCCCGTCGCCGCCGTCGTCGAGCGCCCGCAGCGCGCGCCGGTTCACCTTGCCGGACGGCAGCAGCGGAAGCTCCTCCACCACGCGGATGACCCCCGGCATGCTCTGTGGCCCCAGGTGCGCGCGGGCGTGGCGCCGGAGGTCGTCGGCGACCGCCGTCCCGGCGCCGGGATCGGCGGGTACCACATAGGCCCGCAGCCGCGCCGCCGCCCCCTCGGCGGTGTCGGCGATCACCACGGCCCGGGCGACCCGCGGATGCTCCCGCAGGATGGCGGCCACGGTGTCCGGTTCCACCCAGGTGCCCCGCACCTTCAGGGCCTGGTCGGCGCGGCCGACGATTTCCAGGGTGCCGTCGCGGTGGAGGCGGCCCAGATCGCCGGTGTCGTAGACTCGGCCTTCGGGCACCCGCCCGCCGAACCCGGTGGTATAGAAACGCCGTGCCGTGGCTTCCGGATCCAGGTAGCCGCGGGCCAGCGCTCGGCCGCCCACCAGCACCCGCCCCGTGTGGCCGGCCGTCACCAGCGTTTCCGGGGTCTGCGGGTCGGCCACGTGCACCTCGGCGAAATCCGCCACCTGCCCGCGGCTGGACGCCCCCGGGGAGAGCTCTCGGGCGGCGACGTCGTGGCATTCCGAGATGGAGTACAGGTCGCTCACCGCCACCTCCGGGAGCCGGTGGCGGAGCTGCCGCACGAGCGCCTCGGGCACCGGCTCGCCGCACAGCACCAGGCGGTGCGTGCGCGCCAGAGCGTCCACCGCCACGTCGCTGGCGAGACAGGCCTGGAGCAGGGTGGGCGTCAGCATCATCCGGGTGATGCCGAAGCGGACGATGGTGGCGGCGAGCGCCTCGGCATCGCGCATGGTGGCATCGCCGATCAGCACCGCCGGGACGCCGTGGAGCAGCGCGGGAACCACGTCCCAGATACCGAAAATGTTGCAGCCGACCACGTCGCCCGCGCGGTACGGCCAGCGGCGCGCGCGCCAGCGGTGGGCGTGCATGGAGCCCACGTGATCGGTGAGCACGGCCTTGGGCTGTCCGCTCTCGCTGCCGGAGGTGAGCAGAACGTGGGCGATGCGCCGCGGGTCCGGCCGCGGCAGGGCGATGTCGTGATCGGGAACGGGGTCGTCCACCAGCACGGGATCCGCCGCGTCGTCCGGAACCGCCGCGTGCCGGGTGATGACCACGTCCGGCGCCAGGGCATCGATCAGCCGGCCGAGGACCGCCGGCGGCTGGGCCGGCAGGGGGAGATAGCGCACACCGGCAGCGAGGCAGGCGAAGTAGGCCACTACGGCCTCGATGCCGTTGTCGAGCCGCAGCGCCGCGGTGGGCGCCCGCGCGCCGGCGGTGCGGGCCCGGAGCTGCCGCGCTCGGGCATCGACGTGGCGGAGCAGCGTCGCATTATCGACGGCGCGGGTCTCGTCCACCAGCAGGGTTCGGCCCGGCGCCGCGCGCAGGGCGTCGGCCACTGCCACGTGGATGCAGGGCGGGTTCTCCCGGTCTGCGGCCGGCGCGCGCAGCGCGCGGTACCAGGGCAGGCGGGTGCTCGAGGGCGGGCTCATGAGATTATTGTGCCACCGCCCCCCGGTCGGTGTTGACCACTCCCGGCGCCCACGGTTGCCGTTGCACGACCCCCTCGATTAGATTGATTGGCGCGTCATCCATCCGGACCAGGAGCATCCATGAACGGCGGACCCACGGTGGGCATCGCGCTCGGCGGCGGCGCGGCGCGAGGCTGGGCCCACATCGGCGTCATCGAGGCGCTCGCGGAACGCGGTGTGGTTCCCCAGGTGGTCTCCGGTGCTTCCATCGGCGCGCTGGTGGGCGCGGCCATGGCCGGGGGCAAGCTGGCCGACCTGAAGACGTGGGTGCTGGGGCTGCGGCGTCTGGACGTGCTCAAGCTGCTGGACGCCAGCCTGGGTGCCGGGGTGATCGAGGGCAACCGCGTGATGCACGCGGTGGAGCAGATTCTGAGCGATCGCGACATCGGCGAGCTACACCAGCCTTTCGGTGCCGTGGCCACGGACCTCGAGCGGGGCCGCACGGTGTGGCTCCGGGAAGGCTCCACCATCGCCGCGGTGCGCGCCTCGTGCGCGTTGCCGGGCCTGTTTCCGCCTACCCGGATGGGCGACAGCTGGCTGGTGGACGGCGGGCTGGTGGACCCGGTGCCGGTGACCCTGTGCCGGATGCTCGGCGCCGACGTGGTCATCGCGGTCAACCTGAGCGCGTATCGCCACCGCTTGAGCGCCGCGCGGGTATCGGCGGGCGCCGCGGTGCCACGCGGCGTCGCGGACGCGGGTGCGGCGCGGGAGGCCCAGCCCGATGCGGTGAGCCGGGAAGAGGGCTCCTACGTCGAGCGCATGCAGAAGCTGGTGAAGGGCCTGTTCGATTCCACCAGCGACGTGGAGTGGCAACCCGGGCTCCTGGACGTGGTCAGCAGCGCCATCACCATCATGCAAGAGCGAGTGACCCGCAGCCGTCTGGCTGGGGATCCGCCGGAGCTCGAGATTGCGCCGGAGGTGCAGGACATCGGGCTGATGGATTTCCACCGCGCGGCGCTCGCGGTGGCGCGCGGGGAACGGGCGGTGGAGGAGCGGGCGCTGGAGCTCTCGCGTCTGCTGCCCGACCCGGCTGGATGAGCGCCGCGGCGGCGGAACTGCTGGCGCTGGTGCTGGCAGCGCTGGCGGGGCTCACCGGAGTGCTCGCCAGCGCGCACGCGCTGCTCAACAAGCGGCGTCCGCGCGCCGCGTTCGGCTGGATCGCCGTGTGCCTCACCTTCCCGTTCGCGGGGGCGTTGCTGTACTTCCTGTTCGGGGTCAACCGCATCCGCCGCCGCGCCCGCAAGCTGCGCGGGGATGCGTTTCACCAGGCCGTGCCGGAGGCGCGTATCGCCGGCGTGCCCCCCGAGCACGCGGAGCTGGCAGCCCTGGGGCAGCGTCTGAGCGGTCAGCCGCTTATGGCCGGGGTCGCCATCGAGCCTCTGCACAACGGCGAGCAGGCGTTTCCCGCCATGCTCGAAGCCATCGACGCGGCCCGGCATCGGGTTTTACTCGGCAGCTACATCTTCGATACTGACGACACCGGGCGCGCCTTCGCGGACGCGTTGGGGCGTGCGGTGGCGCGCGGGGTGGACGTGCGGGTGCTGCTCGATGGGGTGGGGGAGCTGTATTCCTTTCCGCGCGCCCGGCGCATGCTGGCCAGGCGCGGGGTCGAAGTGCTCCGGTTCCTGCCGCCGCGCCTGTTTCCGCCGAGCGTCATGCTCAACCTGCGCAATCACCGCAAGCTGCTGCTGGTGGACGGCGACTTGGCGTTTGCCGGCGGTATGAACATCTCCGACCGCCATCTGGCGGCGAACGGCGACGCTCGGCATCGGGTGGTGGATGTGCATTTCCGTCTGCGCGGCCCGGTGGTCGCGGGGCTCGAGGACGTCTTCGAGCGGGACTGGGCCTTCGCCGGCGGCACCGAGACGCCGCCCGCGCCGCCGATGCCTCCGGCCCTGGCGGGGGAGGCGGCGGCTCGGGTCATCGCCGATGGCCCCGATGAGCCCCTCGACCGGCTGTTGCTGCTTCTGGTGGGCGCCGTGGGCATGGCGCGCAAGCGGGTGCTGATCATGACGCCGTACTTCATTCCGCCGCGGGAGCTCCTGGGGGCGCTGCAGGCAGCGGCGTTGCGGGGCGTGGCGGTGACGATCGTCCTGCCCGCTCACAACAACCTGTTCTACGTGCATCGCGCCGCCCGGCACGGGCTCTGGGAGCTGTTGCAGCGGGGGGTGCGCGTCTACTACCAGCCCGGCCCGTTCGTGCACAGCAAGCTGTTCCTGGTGGACGACCAGTACGCGCAGATCGGCTCCGCCAACCTCGATTCCCGCAGCCTGCGGCTGAACTTCGAGCTGATCGTCGAGGTGTACGAGCGGGCGTTCGTCGCGCGGTTGTACGAGCACGCGGACGCGGCGTGCGAAGGGGCGCACGAGGTGACGCTGGCGGAGGTGGACGGGCGGCCGTTGCACACGCGGCTGCTCGACGGCCTCGCCTGGCTGTTCTCGCCGTACCTGTGAGCTACGCCGCCGACGCCGCGCCTCCTGAAGTGTCGATTCAGAAGTAGTACACGAGCACGTAGGCGGTGAGCATGAGCGCCACCCACAGCGCGGTGGTGCCGATCTCCCACGAGCGGCCCAGCACGCCGGCGGGTCCGAACAGGCGCCCGAGCTGGCTGCCGGCGACGCGACCCACGGCCCCGAGGCGGTCGGTCAACCGCCTGCGTACCCGGTCCATCATGCGCGTTCCCGCCGCCCATGCCAACGGCAGGCCGCGACGCCACAGCCAGTCCACGTCCAGGGTGATGGTGAGGGTGCGCTGCATCCACGGCAGCATGAGGAAGAACGCCAGCCCCGAGAACAGCAGCAGCTGCAGGTAGAACACCACCTTGGACGCCTTGTACGGCTCGTAGTCCACGGGGTAGGGAAGCAGTTCGTAGAGGGGGCCCGGGAACACTCCCAGCAGCAGGCACGCGGCGGCCATGAGGATCATGGCGGCGCTCATGTTCCAGGGCGCGTCCTTGGGGCGCAGCCCCGAGTCTTTCTGGAAGAACACGAACCAGGGGAACTTGATGCCGGCGTGCAGGAAAACCCCGGCGGAAGCGGCGGCCAGCAGGAAGTACACCACGGGCATGTGCTCCACGTGCGCGGCTTCGGAGATCAGCGACTTGGTGGTGAACCCCGAGGTGAGCGGAAAACTCGAGATCGCCAGGGCCCCGATGATGCCGCAGACCGTGGTCACCGGCATGGTGCGGTAGAGCCCGCCCAGGCTGGAGCAGAGATTCTCGCCGGTGCGGTAGATCACCACGCCCGCGCTCATGAACAGCAGCGCCTTGTAGATGATGTGGGCGAAGGCGTGGGCGGCGGCGCCGTTCAGCGCCATCTCGGTGCCGATGCCCACGGCGCACACCATGAAGCCCACCTGGTTCACCACCGAGTAGGCGAGAATGCGGCGGACGTCGTTCTCGAGCAGGGCGTAGATGATGCCGTAGAAGATCATCACCAGGCCGATGGGGACGAGCACGCCCGTTCCTGGGAACAGCAGAATGAGCGCCAGTATGGCGGTCTTGGTGGTGAACGCGGACAGGAACACCGAGCCGGTGGGGCTCGACGCCGGGTACGCGTCCGGCAGCCAGGCGGAGATGGGCACGGCCGCCACGTTCACCAGCACGCCGATGAGCAGCATCCAGGTATCGAAGTTGTTCAGGGCCATGGGCTGCACGTCGATGGAGCCGGTATGCACCATCACCCCTTCGATGCCGACCTTGAGGATGACCCCGCCGAGCAGATGGATGGCGACATAGCGGATGCCGGCCCAGCGGGCCCGGCTGCTCTCGCCGCACCACACCACCACGGTGGAGAACAGCGCCATCACCTCCCAGTACACGAACAGGGTGATGAGATCGCCCGCGAACGACACTCCCACGGCGCCGGCGGCGTAGGCATGGGCGGCGGTCAGCTCGTACCAGCGGGCCTGGCGGAACGCGAACAGCGCGCCGGCGAAGGCCATGAACGCGAAGATGGTGGCGAACAGGCGGCGAACCGGGCTGCCTTCCACCGGCTCGGTGGCGTAGTCGAGAAACTGCAGCGTGTAGGGCACACCGTCGGGCACCTGCCAGACGAGGTACAGGGTCGCCAGCGGGGCCAGCAGCACCACGGCGTTGCGCAGGGTCCCGCGGGTCACCGCGCCGAGCGCGGCTCCGGCCAGCAGCACGAGCGCCGGGGGGAACACCTCAAGCATCGTAGTACTCGTCCGAGCGCTTCAGCACCGCCCCCAGGGCCTTCGCCACCAGCACCATGGCCACGCACGAGAAGAATCCGAACGCGGCGGCGAAGCCGAACCAGCCGTCGATGCCGAAGTAGCCTTCGATCTCGAAGACGAGCTGCGCGAGCACGGTGAGGGCGAGCACCACGCCGAAACCGATCCACAGCTTGCGGATGGTGGCGGGCCGGGACAGCCAGTCGTCGTTTCCGGTCATGATGCGCTCCCCGAAGGCAGTTCCACGAGCTGGGTCTCGAGCCGGACCACCGGCTCGTTGTAGAAGAAGAACAGCAGTGTCAGCGTGGCGGTGAGCCACAACGCCACCACGATCTGCCACGGCGCCTCGCCGTGCTCCTTTTTCGGCGCCACGTTCTCGGGCTTGAACCAGGCGGCGTAGATGATGGGCAGGAAGTACGCCGTGTTCAGCAGGGTGCTGGCGACGATGGTGAAAATCGCCACGTAGTTGTCGTCCTCGAAGGCGCCGGCGAGCATGTACCACTTCGAGACGAAGCCGGCCGTGGGCGGCACTCCGACCATGCTCAGCGCGGCGATGGCGAAGGCGGCCATGGTCCACGGCATGCGCCGCGCGATCCCGTCGAGCTGGTGGATCTCGGATTTCTTCGAGGCGGTATAGATCGCGCCGGCGGCGAAGAACAGGGTGATCTTGCCGAAGGCGTGGGCGACGATGTGGACGGCGGCGCCGATTTCGGAAAGGGGCTTCAGCACCGCCGCGGCGAGCACCACGTAGGAGAGTTGACCGATCGTGGAGTAGGCGAGCAGGCGTTTCAGGTTGTCCTGGCGCAGCGCCACCACGCTGGCCGCCACCACGGTGAAGGCGGCCACGTAGAGCAGCCAGTCGGAGCTCGGCTGCGAGAACAGGTGGTCCACCCCCAGGACGTAGACGATCACCTTGACCAGGGTGAATACTCCGGCCTTCACCACCGCCACCGCGTGCAGCAGGGCGCTCACCGGCGTGGGCGCCACCATCGCCGCCGGCAGCCAGCGGTGCACGGGCATGACCGCCGCCTTGCCGACGCCGAACACGAACAGCCCCAGCAGCAGCCCGAGGGCCGGGCCGGAGACCGTGTCGGCGACGATGCCGCCGGGCTCGAAATCCAGGGTGCCGGCGGCCAGGTAGGTCCAGATGATGGCGGGCAGAAACAGTCCGATGGAGGTGGTCAACAGTATCCCCAGGTACACCCGCGCCGATGCCACCGTATCGCTGTCGCCCTTGTGGGCCACCAGCGGATACGTGGCCAGGGTGAGCACCTCGTAGCAGAGGAAGAGCGTGAAGAGGTTGCCGGCGAAGGCGATACCCACCGCGGCGGCGATGGAGATGGCGAAGCACACGTAGAAGCGCGTCTGGTGGCTCTCGCCGTTGCCGCGCATGTAGCCGATGGAGTAGAGCGAGTTGACGATCCACAGCAGCGAGGCAACACCGGCGAACAGCATGCCCAGGGGCTCCACCTCGAAGGCGAGGCGCACCCCCGGGAGGGGCTCGCTCAGGGTCATACCCGGCCGGCCGCCGTCGAGCACCTCGGGCACCAGACTGAACACCACCAACGCGAGCGCGGCGGCGGTGGTCAGGGTGATGGCCTCGCGCACGTTGGGATGGCGCCCGGCGAAGGCGATGAGCACGGCGCCTACCAGCGGAATGCAGATGGCGAGCACGGGAGTCACGGGGTCTCTCCGAGCAGCAGGGCCGCGGCATTCCCGGCCAGTGCCACGGGCACCCCGGGCGCCAGCCCGAAGTACACGTTCGCCAGGGCTACCGCCCACAGCACCAGCAGCTCGTGCACGGGGGCCTCACCACCGGGACCGCGGCTTTCCAGCGGCGTCGAGAAATAGGCGGGCTCGAGCACCCGCCACAGATACGCCAGCGCCATGAGCGAGCTGACCAGAATCACCACCGCCAGGGCGATCCCGGCAGCGCCGTGGGTGAACGCCGCGCTCACCAGGTACCACTTGCTGACGAAGCCGGCGGTGCCGGGGATCCCCACCAGGCTGGCCGCCGCCACCGCGAATGCGGCCAGGGTCCAGGGCATGCGCCGCCCCAGGCCGCCGAACTCGGTGAGATCGAATCCGCGCACCCGGCGGGCCATCAGCACCACCGCCAAAAACAGGGCGCCCTTGGCCAGGGCGTGATTGAACATGTGCAGGATTCCGGCGGTCACCCCCGGCCGGTCGAGCAGGCCCGCGCCCAGGACGATGTAGCCGATCTGGGCCACGGAGGAATAGGCCAGCAGCCGCTTCACGTGGGTCTCGAACAGGGCGATCATGGAACCGAACAGCACCGCGCCGACCGCCAGCGGCAGCACGAAGGTGGCGAACTGGACGGCATGCGGCTCGAGATTGTGCTGGAACACCACGAAATCGAATCGCAGCAGCACGTAGAGGGCCACCTTGGTGGAGCTGGCCGCGATGAACGCGGTCACCGCATGGGGCGCATACGCGTACGCGTTGGGGAGCCAGACGTGCAGCGGGAACACGGCGGCCTTGAGGGCGAGTCCCACGGTGATGAACCCGGCGGCGGCCAGAACCGGCGCCTGGGCCGGCACGTCGGCGAGCCGGGCTTCCATGTCGGCGAAGTTCAGGGTGCCGGTCATCATGTAGATGAGCCCCACCCCGATCAGGTAGAAGGTGGCCCCCACCGTGCCGGTGATCAGATACTTGAACACCGAGGTCAGCGCCCGCCGGTCGGTGCCGCCGGCGATCAAGACGTAGGTCGCCAGCGACGAGATCTCCATGAACACGAAAACGTTGAAGGCGTCGCCGGTGACGGCGATGCCGGCTAGCCCCGCCACGGCGGTGAGCCAGGCGGCATAGAACAACGGCTGGCGGTGGCGCTCGGTGGTGCGGTCGATGGTGTGGCGGGCGACCAGCAGCGCGGCGGTGGACGAGCCGGTGATCAACAGCAGGACCAATGCGCTCAGGCTGTCCACCACGAGCTCGATGCCGTAGGGGGCGGGCCAGCCGCCCATGTCGTAGCGAAGGGGGGTGCCGGGGGATTCCAGAGCGGCGCCGGTCAGGGCGATGGCGACCGCGAACGCCGTGAGGCTCGCAGCGGTGGCCGCGGCCCACGCCAGGTGCTTCGGCCGCAGCGCCGCCACCAGCGGCGCGGTAAGCAGCGGCACCGCCACCTGCAGTGCGGGCAGATGATCCGCCAGGGTCATGACTGGCGATCCATCCGCCGGATTTCGTCGTCCTCGATGCTGTCGTATTCCTCGCGGATGCGCACGACGATGGCGAGCCCCAGGGCCATGGTGGAAATGCCCACGACGATGGCGGTGAGAATGAGCACCTGGGGAAGCGGGTTGGCGTAGAGCTGGTCCGCCGCGCCGTCTTGGATGATCGGCGCGGTGGCTCCTTCGCGCTCGGCCAGCGCGATGTAGAGCAGGAACACCGCGGACTGGAAGATCGACAGACCCAGCAGCTTCTTGATCAGGTTCTGCTTGGCCACCAGCGCGTAGAACCCGGTCATCAGCAGCACCGCGAAGACCCAGTAGTGGAAGTGGGCGAGCAGCTCCATGGTCATTGGTCCCGCGCTGCGAAGGCGTGATAGATGGCGAGCAGGACCCCGGTGACGGTGAGGAGCACGCCCAGCTCGATGACGATGATCCCGAGATGCTGCCCCGCCACCGGGTCGTCCGCGAGCACCGAATAGTCGAGGAACTCCCCTCCGAGCAGCATGCAGGTGATGCCGACTCCGCCGTAGAGCAGTGCCCCGCTCACCGCCATGGTGAGCAGCGCCCGCGGCGGGATCAGCGTGAGCGCGGCCCGCTCGCCCTCGACCAGGGAATAGAGAATCATGCCGGCGGCGATGAGAGCGCCGGCCTGGAATCCGCCGCCGGGCCCGTACTCGCCGTGAAACTGGACGTACAGACCGAACAGGACGATGAAGGGGATCAGCATGCGGCTCACCACCTGAGGGATCAGGTGGTGTTTGAGCCCTTCGTGGGGGCGCGGCTCCGGGTGCTTGGTCAGCAGCCGCTCGCGCCTCGCGCTCAGTACGAACAGCACGCCGATACCAGCGATGAGGATCACGAACACCTCTCCGAGGGTGTCGTAGCCGCGGAAGCTGGCGAGCACGGCGGTGACGACGTTGGGAATGCCGATGAGCTCTGGCGTATTCTCCAGATACCAGGGCGCCACGTGCTGGTGCACCGGCGAATCGGGCTGGCCGAGCCGGGGCGCGTCGACGGTGGAGAACACGATCACGGCTACGTTCGCCACCACCGCGACCAAGGCCAGCCAGCGGCCGCGGCTGCCGGGCTTCTCGGAGGTGGGCGTGAGGGTGAGCGCGCCGAGCAACAGCACCGTGGCGACGCCGGCGCCGACGGCGGCCTCCGTCAGCGCCACGTCGGCGGCGTCGAGGACGAAGAAATTGGCGGCCATGAGCAGGCTGAAGATGCCGGTCAGCATCACCGCCGAGAACAGCCCCTCGGAGCGGACGATGGCGATGGCCGTGATCACCAGCAGGGTGAGCAGGAAGAACGAGAACACCAGCACCATGGCTCAGCGCTCGCTCCGTCGCTCGGCCTGGGGCTGGATGCCGGCGAGCAGCGCCGCGTTGCCCAGGGCGTAGGTGGCGGTGGGTCCGGTGATCAGCATGAACACCAAAATGGCGAACAGCTTCAACGTCTCCAGGGTGAGCCCGGACTGCAGCATGAGCCCCCCCAGTATCAGCACGGGCCCCAGCGAATCCGTGAGGCTCGAGGCGTGCACGCGGGTATAGAGGTTGGGCATGCGCACCGCGCCGATCCCACCGACGAGCACGAAACCGCTGCCCACGGTGAGCAGGAACCAGCTCGCCGCCCACAGCGCCGTGTCGAGCGCATCGGCCCAGTTCATTGCCCGGACTCCCGGCGGTCGGCGATGCGGCGCTGACGGCTGGTCTGGAAGAACTCCAGCACCGCCAGCACGCCGATGAAGTTGATCAGCGCGTAGGCCAGCGCCAGGTCGAGGAAATCCGGACGCTCGTAGTAGTAGGCGATGACGGCGAGCAGCAGCACGGTCTTGGTACCGAACATGTTCACCGCCAGGACCCGGTCGTAAACCGACGGGCCGAGCAGCGCCCGGGCCAGGGCCAGCCCCATGGTCACCAGAATTCCGATGGCGGCGACGACGTACATGCCGCCTCAGTGGCGCGTGAGGGCGGCGACGCGCCGCTTCATCTCGCCCTGGAGGAGCTCGCGGGCATTGCCCTGGGTGATGCAATGCACCAGCAGCTCGCCTTGGTGATCGTCCAGGGTGACGGTTCCGGGCGTGAGCGTGATGCAGTTGCCCAGGGTCGCCTGCCCCAGGGAATCGAGCTCATCCGCTTCCAGGGTGACCAGGGTGGGTGACAGCCGCGGCCGCGGACCGAGGATGAGCTTTGCGACCTCGAGGTTCGAGCGCACGACCTCCCCGATGATCCACGCCCAAAACCCCGGCAGGCGCAGCACCACCCGGACCCAGGAGCTTTCCTCGTCGAAGGTGCCCATCCGCGCCGACAACCCGACGACGAGCACGCACGACGCGAGGCCCAGCAGCAGCAGCAACGGCTCGAGGTGCCCGCTCCAGCCGAGCCACACCAGGAAGAGCAACATCACCGCCACCACCATGCGCCAGCGCGGCGTCATCGAGCCCCCCGATCGAGCATCCCTGCGTCTCCTGAACCCGCAAAACCGAGCTAGTCTGGCAAGGATGCCGGATTCCGGCAAGAACGCGATATACCTGCCCCCAGGGCGAACCGCAGCACGTTCGCTACCCGCGCGCCCTGTCGTCGCGCACCCACGCCAGCGCCGCGTCGGCCTCTTCGGCGGTGAAATAGCGCACATGGGCGGTGGCAAAAGGCCCGGAGAGCAGCATCATCCACTTCTCCCACCTGGGGTCGCCGGTCACGGCGACGCGGTCGAACGCGCGATGGTTGCGAGGCTCGAGGGCGAGGGCCTCCCAGGCCGCATCCGGCTCGGAGCCGTCGAGGTCGCCGATCCGGATGAGCAGTCGCCGGGCTCCGGATGCCGCGAGCGCCGAGAGCTCCGCCACGAAGCGGCGGCGGTCTGCGGTGTCGAGGCTGCCCGAGGCATCCATCGTGATCAAACCGCTGGCTTGCTCGGTGACGGAGAGCATCGCCGGCGTTTCAGCAAACCCCGTACCACGCGGCGGGGCGTGATCAGCGGGCGCCGTGCATCCAGCGCTCGAGCAGCGGGGTCAGCACCAGGATCAGCACCCCCATGGACACGGGGGCGACCACCAGCAGCAGGAAGAAGCCGGGCAAGCCTTCGATGACGAACGTGAGCTCGCCGCGCTCCAGCGCCACCGAGAAGCGGGCCACCAGACCCGCCAGCAGATTCGCGAGGGAGAACGTGAAGAACCAGACCCCCATCATCAGCGACTGCAGGTGTGCCGGCGCCAGGCGCGTGACCATGGACAACCCCACCGGCGACAGACACAGCTCGCCCCAGGTGTAGACCACGTAGGTGATCAGCAGCCAGTGCGGGCCGGCGAGCCCGTGCCGCGCCTGCACGGCGCCGGCCACCATGGCCAGGAAAGCCAGGCCGAGCAGCCACAGGCCCAGAGTGAACTTCACCGGCGTCGAGGGCTCGAGGCCGCGTCGGCCGAGGAACAGCCAGAGCCAGGCGAACGCCGGGGCGAAGGCAATGACCGCGGCCGGGTTCACGGCCTGATACCAGGTGGCCGGGAACGGCGTCTCCAGCAGGCCCCACAGCGTTCTGTCCGTGGCCTGGGCGGCGAACACATTCATGGAGCTGCCGGCCTGCTCGAAGGCCGTCCAGAACGCAATGTTGCCGAGAAACGCCAGGATCAGGATCACGGCGATCCGCTGCCGGTCGCTGGTGGAAAGGGGCGGGCGCGTCGGTTCCCCCGCCCGGTGGCCCGGGCGCTCCGGTGCCAGGCCGATGCCGGCCAGGTAGCGGGGCCGCAGGTACTGATAGCTCAGGATCCCGAGAATCATGCCCACGGCGGCGGAGCCGAAGCCCCAGTGCCAGCCCACCGTCTCCCCCAACGTGCCCGCCACCAGGGGGGCGAGCACCGCGCCCAGGTTGATGCCCATGTAGAAGATCGTGAAGCCCGAGTCGCGCCGGGGATCCCCGGCTTCGTAGAGTTGGCCCACCATGACGCTGACGCAGGGTTTGAAAAAGCCCGTGCCGATGACGATCAGGGTCAGCCCGAGAAGAAAGCAGATCAGGGCGCCGGGGCCCGTTTCCAAGGTCACGGCAGCGCCGGGCGTGATGCCGAACAGCTCGGTGCCCGCCAGGGTCAGATGGCCGGCGGCGATGATCCAACCGCCGAGGAGCATCGAGCGATGGGTGCCGAGCAACCGGTCGGCGAGCACGCCGCCCAGTATGGGGGTCAGGTATACGGCCCAGGTGTAGATGCCGTAGAGCAGATAGGCGTCGTCCTCGGACCAGCCGAAGCCCGGGTTGGCCGCCGGGGCATCGTCGCCGCCGGTGCCGGCGATGAGGTAGAGCACCAGGAGCGCTCGCATGCCGTAGTAGCTGAAGCGCTCCCACATCTCGGTGAGAAACAGGACCCACAGGCCCCTGGGCTGGTTCACGCGAGCCCCCGGAGCGTCAGACCACCCGGGACTGGTGGTCCTTCCAGTACGGGTCCCGGAGCACCCGTTTGAGGATCTTGCCGGTGCCGGTCTTGGGAATTTCGTCGGTGAACGTCACCGACCGCGGCACCTTGTAGCCCGCCAGGTGCTCCCGGGCGAACGCCTGCAAGGCGGCTTCGTCGAGCGCGGAGCCGGGCCGCTTGACCACCACGGCATGCACCTTCTCGCCCCATTCCTCGTCGGGAATGCCGAATACGGCCACGTCCATCACGTCCGGATGGTGTTCCAGGGCGTCTTCGATCTCGGCGGGATAGATGTTGACGCCGCCGGAGATGATCATGTCTTTCTTGCGGTCGCAGATGTAGTAAAAACCGTCCTCGTCGAAGTAGGCGATGTCTCCCACTGTCTGGAAGCCGTCCCGGTGCTCTTCCTCGAACTTGTCGTGGGCCTTGTGATAGGTACTGAACACGGAAGGGGAACGCACGAACAGCTCCCCTTCGGTGTAAGGCTCTGTGACGATGCTGCCGTCCCCGGTGTAGAGCCGGATCTCGACGCCCGGGGCGGGTTCCCCGCAGGAGCCCCGCTTCTCCCGCTGAAACTGCGGCCGCAGAATGGTGTTCACGCCCAGCTCCGTGGAGCCGTAGACCTCGAAGAGCGAGTCCTCCGGAAACTTGTCCAGATAGTCCATCTTCAACGCGTACGACCAGGGGGCCGCGTTGGCGATCATGATCCGCATGCTCGAGCGGTCGTAGCGGCCGAGCACCTCGTCCGGAAGCTGACAGATACGCCGCACCGGGGTCGGCGCCGAGAAGGTGCTGGTGATCCGGTGCTTGTCCACCAGGCGCAACCAGTCCTCGGGGTCGAAGCTGCGCTGGATGATGGCCGTATTGCCGAGGTTGGTGGCGATGGCGAGAAAACCGCTCGGGCCCGAGTGATACAGGGGGCCGGTCGGAATGTAGATGTCGTCCTGCCGATAGCCGATGAACTCGATCATGCGCAGGGTCTGCTCCGGGTCGCCGATTCCGCGGCGCACTGCGCCCTTAGGCTTGCCGGTGGTCCCGGAGGTGTAGATCATGGTGCCCGCCACGGCGTCGCCGAGGGGCATCGGCTCGCCGCTTTCCGCCGCCACCAGCGCCTCGGCCGCCTCCATGTCGCGCCCCGGCTCGCCGTCGAACACCAGCAGGTGCGACAGCTTCGGGGTCTGCGGACGGATCGTCTCGAACAGCGCCACTTCCTCGGCGTCTATGAAGCCCACCTTGGCGTCGCTGTCGTCCACCACGTACGCCGCCTCCTCCGGCGTGAGCCGGTAGTTCAGCGGCACGGCCACGGCGCCGATCTTGCGTGCGGCGTGGCCGCAGGCGATGGCCCACAGCGAGTTGTGGCCGCACCAGAGCACCCGGTCCCGCGGCTCGACGCCGCGGGCGAGAAACACCCGCGCCAGACGGTTGGCATTGGCTTCGAGCTCGGCGAAAGACCACTGCACCACGGTGCCGTCGGGACGGTCGTCGATGAGCGCGGGCTTGTCGCCGAGCGATTCTGCCAGCGCCGTGAGTGAGTCCGTCATGGTGGCAGCGTCTGACATCTCTTCCTCCCCTCGTCGATTCACGCCGCGCCGCTCCGGGCGCGGCGAGATATTCAGGCGGTCGCCCGCCTCAGCACGTCCCGATAGCCGCGGGACAGGCAATCGAAGCCGTCGAAGAACCCGCGCCGCGCCAGCAGGGCGTGAAAGCGCGGCAGGTTGTACAGCGGCACGCCCGGCAGCAGGTGGTGCTCCACGTGGTAGTTCACCCGGTTGGGCGCCACCAGCGCACGCTCCCACCACGATACCAGGGTGGTGCAGGTGTTCTTCCGCGGGTCGGCGCCGAGCCGCTCGCTGGCGACCCCGTGCTCACCCATGAACCGCAGCCTGGTGAGCATCGGGTAGACGAACAGGTAGCCGGCCCACCACAACCCGTAGGCCCACGGCGCACCCGCGGCCGTGAGCACGCTGATCATGACCGTGTGGCTGGCCAGAAACGGCGTGTTGCGGCGCGGGCGCATGCGGCGAAGCTGCCGCCAGGTATCGCGGATGCCGGTGCGGCCGGAAAGATCGCGGATGAGCTTGCGCCTGATGCTGGCGGGCGGCGTGGGGTACGCCAGGGCGATGCCCAGATCCGGGTCGTCCTCTGTGCCGGCGAAGCGATGATGGGCGAGGTGGTAATCGCGGTAGCGGTACAGGCTGGTGTTCACGGGACCGCCGCACAGCCAGTGCCCCACCCACTCGTTGGTGCGCCGGCGCCGGAACAGGATGCCGTGGGCACAGTCGTGATTGAGCACCTCCAGGCCGAGCTGGCGCGCCCCGAGCACCACCACCGCGGCGAGCATGGTGAGCGGATTCGGCCAGACGATGGCCCCGGCGAAGGCGCCGGCGATGATCGCGTAGTTGATGGCGACGGTGGCGGCGGCGGCGGGATCGGAGCGCTTCAGGCAACGCGCGATCTCGTCGTCGTCTAGAAAGTCCCGTGCTCGCGGTGCATGGCTCATCCGCGAAACATAACCCGCGCCGCCATCGGCTTCAACGCGCCGCGCTCGCGGCCTCGACACGTCGGCGGACGCGATCGCTGTAGCGGCGCAGGGCGTCGCTGGGGGTGACGGGGTAGGGCTGCGCGGGCGGGTCGAGACCGCGGACGTTCGCCGGGAGCGCGGCCAGGGCCTCCCGCGCCCGCCGGCGCGGCACGTCCACGGGCTCGGGGGCGCGCGTGCGGGCGCCGCGGCTCACGAACGGCACCAGCAGCGGGGTGCCGGGAAGCTGCTCGTCACGGCGCGCCAAGACGTCGCCGCAGGCCGTGCCGGCGTGCTGCTGACGAAAAATCTGCTTGCGCCCCGGCGACGTCTCCTTGCCGGGGGAGAGTTTCATACGGCCCTCCCCGGCGTATTCCACCAGCTTGTACGCCATGTCCAGGTACGGTGCGTCGGCGGCCACCGCCATGGCGGTGCCGACGCCGAAGCCGTCGATGGGTGCGCCGGCCGCTACCAGGCTACGGATGTCGGTCTCGTCGATACCGCCGCTCGCGTATATGCTCAGTTCGGCCAGGCCGGCTTCGTCGAGGACGCGGCGGGTGGCCCGGGACAGGGTGTCCAGGTCGCCCGAGTCGAGCCGCACGCCGCGCACCCGGAACCTCGAGCCGAGTCGCCGCGCCAGGTCCACCACGTTGCGCACGCCCTGCAGCGTGTCGTAGGTGTCCACCAGCAGCACCGTCTCCGGGAACGCGTCGGCGAAGGCGCGGAACGCCGCCGGCTCGCTGTCGTGGGCCTGCACGTAGCTGTGCGCCATGGTCCCGGAGATGGGAACGCCGTAGACGCGCCCGGCCAGCACGTTGGAGGTCGCGGTGACGCCGGCGACGTGAAACGCCCGCGCGGCCTTCAGCCCGGCTTCCGCGCCGTGGATCCGGCGCAGGCCGAAATCCAGCACGGCGCGGCCCGCCGCGGCCTCAACCACCCGCGCCGCCTTGCTGGCGAGCACGCACTGGCCGTGCATCTGGTTGAGCACCCAGGTCTCTGCGATCTGCGCCTCCGGTGCGGGTGCCGTCACTTCCACCAGCGGCTCGTCGGGGAACACCGGCGTGCCGTCCGGAACGGCGCGGACGTCGCCGCTGAAGCGGAAGCTAGCCAGGTAGTCGAGAAATGCCTCGGAGAACCGGCCCTGCGCCCGCAGGTAAGCAATGTCGTCGTCGTCGAAGTGCATCCGCTCCAAAAACTCGGCGACGTCTTCGCTGCCGCAGGCGAGGACGAAGTTCCGCCCGGCGGGCAGGCTGCGGAAATACAGGCTGAACGTGGCCGCCTCGAGCATGTCCTCGGCGAGGTACGCTTGCGCCATCGTGAGCTCGTAGAGATCGGTGAACAGCCCCGCGCCGGTGCCGGAGAGTCGGAAGTCGATCACGCCGGGGTGCTCACCAGCTCGGCGCCGGCGCGGCCCATCTCCGCTTCCGCCGCGCGGCCCTTCTCGGCGTCGATGGCCCGGGTGGCATCGGTGACGACGCGGACGTCGAAGCCTTCCTCCCGCGCCGACAGCACCGTGGCGCGCACGCACACGTCCTCGGCGAGCCCGCCCACCCACAGCCGGTGGACGTCGCGGCGGCGGAGCCAGTCGCCGAGGCCGGTGTCGTCGAAGGCCGAGTACTGATCCTTGTCCAGCCGTACCCCCTTCGACACCTTGACCACGTCCTCCGGCAACCGAAGCCGGGGGTGGAAGGCCGCGCCGTCAGTGTCCTGGACGCAGTGCTCGGGCCAGTCGCCGCCCTGCTCGCGAAAGCTGACGTGCCCCTTCGGGTGCCAGTCCCGGGAAGCCACCACCGCGCATCCCCGGTCACGGGCGTCGGTGATCCAGCGGTTCAACACCGGCACGATACGGTCACCGTCGGGCACCGGCAGTCGCCCGCCGGGGCAGAAATCGTTCTGGACGTCGACGACGATCAGCGCGTCGCCGGATTGCAGCGTCGCTTCGGCCATGTGTTTCGCCCCGGTGGTCGGACAGGGCCCATGCGACAAGTGTGCCAGGAAGCGTCAGGCAGCAAGCCGTCAGCCAGTGAGTCGTCAGCCGTCAGCCGTCAGCTTTCAGCCGGAGGGCTTTTCCGGCGTCGGGTGGTGATGCACGGGGGAGCGGGCTTGGTTCGGGGTGGCAGGGAAGCGTGGGCACGAAAAACTGCTTGCATTACTGCGATGAGCCTTGACAGCGTGAATGCCCGACACACCATCTTTGGACAGCGGACAGCGGACAGCGGACAGCGGACAGCGGACAGCGGACAGCGGACAGCGGACAG
>JBMCWS010000054.1:0-18185 GCA_048621375.1 Pseudomonadota bacterium
GATCTTCAGCTCACGGCTGGCGAGCAGTTCCATCACCCGTTCGTCTTCGATCCCGGCCAGCGGCTTGGCCAGAAAAGGTTCGAGCTCCTCGCCCACATGGATGATCAGATCGGCCTCGGCGATCTGCCTTTTCTGCTTCGCCGCAAGCTCGTAACCGTACGGCGTTGCGGTGCCGCCGACGATCAGCACCGGCTCGGCCACGCCTTTCATGAGTTTGGCGACCAGCGAATGCACCGGCTTGATACTCACGACTACATCGGGCGGCTCCGCCGCTGGCGCAGCAGCCGTGAAAAACAGCGCGGCGAGCAGGAGAGCCCCCGCGAGGCGGAGGACGGGCTTGCGGGCCGCGTGGCGGCCGGGAAACGCAGAACGCATGGCAGAAGATCTCAAGAAAGCATCGACGGGTTCATGCTGTGAGGGTCCAAGGATAATCGACTGCAGCCGCGTCCGGGATGATCAAAATCAATGCACGGAAACTATTCTCTGAATGCCTCTTCAAGCACCTTGACCGCCTCGTCCACCCTGGACTCGACCGTGACCTCCGTCGGACAGGGGCGCTTTGCGTCGATGAAGTCCAGAAAACCCTTGTTGGTCGCCTCTTCGAAGATGCGCCCTTTCTCACGGGTCTTGGGCACATTATCGATAATGGCCCTCTTCATGCGGCGGACCTGGTCGATATAGCCGCACTGCAAGGCGACGCCGTTAATGGCCCCCAAATCGTGAATCGCCTGATCACCAGCGTTCGAATCGGCCGCCGCAGGCGTTGAAAGCAGCAGCCCCAGAACGAAAAACACGGGAAAGACAAGCGCCTTCATTTGAACAACGAATCCGTTGAAATGTGGCCACGAGTATACAGCCGTATCCTTTCGCATGGAAAACGCAGAGACACCGCCCGGCGACCGGCATGGCATTGGACGTCCGGGCCCGGTCCATGTATCCTTACCGGCTCTCAAGCGCCCGTAGCTTTCATGTCCTTCGGGTGCAGCTGGATAGAGCGTCGGCCTCCGGAGCCAAAGGTCAGAGGTTCGACAAAATCGCCGGGAGCGATTTTGGACCGCCGCAAGGCGGGCCCGAAGGGCGGAGGGCAGGATGCCCGGAGCAATCCTCTCGGGCAGTAGCGTGAAGCGCTGCCAAGGCAGACACGAAAGAGCAGTAGATACAAGTTCAAGCGCCCGTAGCTCAGCTGGATAGAGCGTTGGCCTCCGGAGCCAAAGGTCAGAGGTTCGAATCCTCTCGGGCGCGCCAGTACGCCTCGGGTGCATTCCGGTCACATGGTTTACATTCCACCCGATTCCGGCCCCCATGGGCGACTGCTCGCCCGCGAAAAATTCGTGCTGATGCAGGAATTTCTCCGAGCTTCCGTGGCCTAACTCTTGACGCCTCATTTTCGGGGAGCGGCCATTCAGATCATGCAGTCACCGACCCAGGAGGCCGTGAGCCTGTTCGCGGACGGCCGCGCGTCGGGCGTGTGCGAGGGCACGGCGCTGCAACTGAGCGAGAAGTTGCACGGTCTGCTCGGCATTGCGACGGTCCACGAGCTATCGGAGCGACTGTGCGCGAGCGCTCGCGAGCTCCTCGGCGCACAGGGCGCGACCTTCGTGCTCAGCGAAGGCGACGACGTCTACTACGCGAATGAATCGGCCGAGGAGCGCTTGTGGCATGGTCGGCGGTTTCCCGCCAGCGCGTGCATTTCGGGCTGGGTCGCTCAGCACTGCGAGACGGCGGCGATCACCGACGTCTACGCAGACGCGCGAATCCCCCAGGACGTCTATCGCCCGACGTTCGTGCGAAGCCTCGCCATGGCCCCGATGGTGTCCGGCGAGCAGGTTTCCGGCGCGCTCGGCGTCTACTGGTCCACCCGGCACGAGACGACCGGGCAGGAGTTGTTTCTGCTCGAGACACTCGCCACCGCAGGTGGGCGGGCGCTCGAGCAGGCACGCATGCTCGAGGAGTGCCGCCGTCTGCGCGCGCCCGGCGACGAAGGCGGTTCCACCGGAACCCCGCTGGCGCATCTGCTCCCGAGCGTGGCCCACGACCTCAGAAGCCCGTTGTCCGCGATCTCTCAAGCCCTGGAAGTGCTCACCGTGGAGCGCGAGCTGTCCCGGGGCGGCCGCACCGCCGTGGACGGCGCGGTCAGAAGCAGCAGGCGTATGGCCAGAATGGTCAGCCAGCTCATGGATTTCAGTGCCATCGACAGCCAGGGCGGGTTGCCCCTGCAACTGGACCGGACCGACCTGAAGTGGGTGGCCGAGCAGGTGGCGAGAGAGGTGCCCGGGTTCGATGGCGACACCGACCTGGTGCTGGAAGCGGAGCCGGTGGTCGGCCTGTGGGACGCCGATCGGCTGCTCGAGGCCGTGGAGAATCTCGTTCGCAACGCCATCGAGCACGGCGAATCCCGACGAACGATCACCATCTGCGTACGGGATACCGGGTCCCACGCCCGTGTGAGCGTCCACAACTGGGGGACGCCCATTCCGGAGGAAGCACGCGCTTCACTGTTCGAGCCGTTCCAACGCCGCGACCCACGCACCGGCTCGATCGGGCTCGGTTTGTACATTTCGAGTCAGATCGTCGACGGCCACGGAGGGTGCATCACCATCGACTCGTGCGCGGAAACCGGGACCACCTTCGCCATCACCCTGCCGAAGGATCCGGCTACCTTCCAGTAGCGGTACGGCTCCCGGGCACGAAGTGCCGAAACTGGCACGATCCTGGCTTCCCCCCGATTTGCGCCATCATCGCGGAGGGAGTTCATCATGCGCATTCGCTACTTCGCTCTCGTCTACGGCATCGTGTTCCTCGTGGTGGGTCTGGCGGGCTTCGTGCCGGCTCTGGTGACCCCCATGGGCACGGGCGAACCCACGCTGGCGGTGGAGTCCGGCGCGGGACTGCTGCTGGGCCTGTTCCCGGTGAACATGCTGCACAATCTCGTGCACATTGCGTTCGGGATCTGGGGCGTGGCGGTCTGGCGCAGCATCGGCCCGTCGCGCACCTACGCGCAGGCCGTTGCCATCGTCTACGCCGTCTTCATGGTCATGGGCATCTTCCCGGTGCTGAACACCACCTTCGGACTGGTGCCGCTGTACGGCCACGACATCTGGCTGCATGCGCTGCTCGCCGGCATCGCCGCCTACTTCGGGTTCGTGGCGCGTCCGGAAGCACACCAGGCCGAGCGGCCGCCCAAACAAGCGGCGTGACCCGGATCGCCTGCAGAGTGTGACGCATGGCGCGAATCGGCTTCCCTTGCCCCGAGGCGCGTGGCGCCTCTGGAATAATGGCCTGCTCATTCGGCAAGGAAGCAACGACCAACCATGAAGAAACTGCTCGCCGCCATACTCACTCTGCAGGCCGGCACGGCGCTGGCCGACGAAGGGTTCTACGTCGGGGCCGGCCTCGGCTGGTTCGACGACGAGGCTGAGGTCCTCGGCACCGAGGTCGACTTCGAGCGCCAGGACTACCGGCTCTTCTACGGCTACCGGTTCAATGACTACCTGTCGCTGCAGGCGGACATGATCCTGGCGGATTTCGACGTCGACGCCGCCGGTTCCACGGGAAGCACCCGGCCACTGCTCGGCGAGCTTTCGGTGAAGCCGTCAGTGCCGCTCGGCACCGACCGCGTTCAGCTCTTCGCCCGCGCCGGTTACGCGTTCGACATTCGCGAGGACGACGCCGATTTCGAGCTCAGCGAATGGTCCTGGGCCGGCGGGCTCGAAGTGTTCGTCGCCGAGCGCTGGGCCGTTCGCGCGGAATACTACGGCGTGGACTGGGAACGGGATTCGTTCGAGAACGGGGTCTGGGGACTGGCCTTCACCTACAACATGCAGGAAGGCCGATAGGACGAGGCGCGGAGCCCCGGGCGGGGCTCCGCGCTGCACGACCGCTTTACAGACCGGCTGCCGAGCGCAGGGCATCCGCCCGGTCGGTGCGCTCCCAGGTGAACTCCGGCTCGTCGCGGCCGAAGTGGCCATTGGCCGCCGTCTTGCGGTAGATGGGCCGCAGCAGGTCGAGCATCTCGATGATGCCCTTGGGCCGCAGATCGAAGTGCTCGCGGATGAGCTCCTCGATCCGGACCTCGTCGAGCTTGCCGGTGCCGAAGGTATCCACGTGCACCGAGACCGGCCGCGCCACGCCGATGGCGTAGGCGACTTGTACCTCGCACTGATCCGCGAGGCCCGCGGCCACCACGTTCTTCGCCACGTAACGCGCAGCGTATGCGGCGGAACGGTCCACCTTGGACGGATCCTTACCGGAGAAGGCGCCGCCGCCGTGACGGCCCACGCCCCCATAGGTGTCCACGATGATCTTACGGCCGGTGAGGCCGCAGTCGCCCACCGGACCACCCACCACGAAGCGGCCGGTGGGGTTCACGAAGTACTTGGTGTCCTTGGTGAGCAGCTCGGCGGGGATCACCGGCTTGATGATGGTTTCCATCACCGCTTCCGAGATCTCTTTGTGGCTCACTTCCTCGTCGTGCTGGGTGGAAAGCACCACAGCGTCGATGGCCACCGGCTTCTGCCCTTCGTAACGTACGCTCACCTGGGACTTCACGTCCGGGCGCAGCCACGGCAGCTCGCCGGAACGGCGGATCTGGCTCTGCTTGTGGGTGAGCTGGTGGGCGTACTGGATGGGCATGGGCATCAGGCCCTCGGTCTCGTTGGTCGCGAAACCGTACATCAGGCCCTGGTCACCGGCGCCCTGCTCGAGGTCGGTGCCGGTGCCTTCGTCCACGCCCATGGCGATGTCCGGCGACTGCTTGTCGAGCGCCTGCAGCACGGCACAGGCGGTGCCGTCGAAACCCATGCGCGGGTCGTCGTAGCCGATGTCGCAGATGGTGTCGCGCACGATCTGCGTGTAATCGATTTTCGCGTGGCTGGTGATCTCACCCGAGATCAGCGCGAGACCGGTGTTGACCAGGGTCTCGCAGGCGACGCGGGAGCGGGGGTCTTCCGTCAGCAGCGCGTCGAGAATGGCGTCCGAAATGTTGTCCGCCAGCTTGTCGGGGTGCCCCTCGCCGACGGATTCCGAAGAGATGATGTATTCGCGTGTCATATCTTTCCCTGTTTACGATTTACGAAAGTGCAGGATGCCCCAGCGCAGGTAGCCCTTTGAGCCGGAGTCGACCCAATGCCCGAGGCCGGTTTTCATCCGCTCGACATAATCGGCGGAGACCTTGCCCTTCAGGCTGTCGCCCGACTTGATGAGCTCTTCGCGCACCCGGCTGTAGTGACTGACCAGGTTCTCGGTCATTTCCAGCACCTGAACTTCCTCCAGGCCGTGCTTGGCCGCAGCCTCGCGGTAAAAGCCGATGGAGCCCAACGAATCCAGATGGATCCGGTCGAGCACCGGCTGCAGCACGCCTTCGGGACAGTCGTCCGCCTGCATCGGGTCGGTGAACACGAGCTCGCCGCCGGGACGCAGCACGCGGGCCACCTCGCCGATCACCCGCTCGCGCTCGCCGCTGTGCAGGAACGCGTCCTGGGACCACACCAGATCGAAGCTGCCGTCCTCGGCGGGCACGGACTCGAAGCTGGCATCGACCACGTCCACCAGGTGATCCAGGCCCTGCTCCCGGTTCATTTCCCGGTCGCGCTCGTTCTCGCGCTCGCTCAGATTGAGCGCGGTCACGCGGCAGCCGTAGGTCTTGGCCAGGTAGCGGGCAGCGCCGCCGTAGCCGGCCCCCAGGTCCAGCACCCGATGATCGGGGCCGAGCCAGGGCACCAGCGACGCCATGCGCTCCACGGTGCGCCGGCTGGCATCGGCGATGGGCTGGTCGGCGGACTCGTAGAGCCCGACGTGGATGTCCTCGCCGCCCCAGATGTGAAAGTAGAAATTGTCCGCGTCTTCACTGTTGTAGTAGTCGCGCGCGGTCTCGACCACTTCGGAATAGTCGCTCGTCATGTCTCGTCACCGTGCTCGGCGCTGCCGCCCTCGCGGTAGCTCTTCTCGGCCACGTGAATGAAGAAATCCGGCTCTTTGTCCTTGTAGGTTTCCTGGAAGTCGCCGTATGTGGTGACTTTCTGGAAGCCCACCTCATGGAGCAGCCGGCGCACGTAGTTCTTGCGCAGCGGATACATGTTGAGGTGGTAGACCTCGTCGCCGGAGAACTCGTAGCGGAACCGCGCCAGCGACTCGTCCACGTGCTCCGGCGTCGCGCGCACGCTGTCGCCGCAGTAGTAGTAGTCGTGGCTGGGCTCGATCTGATGATCCAGGATCGCGTCGTAGTTGCGCTGGTCCAGGATCAGAATGCCGTCGTGACGCAGCGTGGCGTAGAACTCGGCCAGTGTCTTGCGGCGGTCGTTCTCGTCGTGCAGGTGGGTGAACGAGTTGCCCAGGCAGATCACCGCGTCGTACATGTCGTGGATGTCGCGGTTCAGCCAGCGCCAGTCGGCCTGCACGGTGCGCAGGATCAAGCCGCGCTGCAGGGCGTTGTCGAACGCCTTGGCCAGCATGACCGGGCTGCCGTCGACGCTGGAAACCTCGAACCCGGATTCCAGCAGCCGGACCGAGTGAAAGCCCGTGCCGGTGGCGGCGTCGAGGACCTTCTTCGCCCCGTGCTCCTCGAGCACCTTCATGAAGAAGTTGCCTTCACTCTCGGTGCGCCCGTCCCAGTCGATGAGCTGGTCCCAGCGCTCTACGAACGAGCGGACGTATTCCGCCTGATACTGGTTGGTGTCCCGGACTTCGAGGGGTTTGTCCCCGTAATCCTGACTCTTGGCGTCAAGGTGACCCATTCAGTCTCCTCCTTCCTGATGTTGAATGCCTCCCCATGCGCGCACGCTGACGCTGAGTGCGTACGCGGGGCGCGCACTCGATAAACGTCATCTCCCCTGCTTCGTTTTCCTGCGGGGCGAGCACGATCGTCAAGTCAAACGACTCCGATCCTGGGTGCCGAAACGCAAGCCACGCTCGTCGGGGCCTGCGTGCCCCCGCATCTGAGGCCCTACCTTACCGAAACGGGGAGATATAGCAAATTTGCCATCGAAGCGATTTTCTGTTTGTAAGGGCCCGCATCACGGCGTGCGCCCCACCGTATCCGCCACGTGCGCGCCGCGCTCGCCCATGGGACGCGGCGGCCCGACGGTGCTGTCCATGCGGGTCTGGTGCTCGGTCTCGGCATCGAGCTCGGCACCGAGCAGCACGATGAAGGCGCTCACGAAAAACCATAACATGAGCACGATGACGGCGCCCACCGAGCCATAGGTGCGGTCGTAGTCGGCGAAGTGCGAGATGTAGTAGGAAAACAGCAGCGACCCAGCCAGCCACAGGACCGTGGCCAGCACCGCGCCCCAGCTCACCCACGACCAGCGCGCGTAGCGCCGGCTCGGCCCATAGCGGTAGATCACCGCCAGCCCGACCATGGTGCTCAGCGCCAGCAACGGCCAGCGCAGGAGGTTCACCCAGCCCTGGGTGTAGCGCTCGAAGCCCAGCGCCGCCATGAGCGCGGGCAGCGCCACGATGGAGGCCAGGGCGAGCACGGTGTAGACGATGGCCGCGATGGTGAGCAGCAGGCTCCAGGCGTACCAGCTCACCAGGGAGCGCTTCTCGGTCTCGTCGTAGACGATGTTCATGGCCAGCATGAGCCCGCCGATGCCGGCTCGGGCGCTCCACAGGGTGAGCACCAGGCTCACCAGGGCGCTGATGCTCAGGGTGATGCTCGGATTCGCCGCCACCCGGGTGAGCTGGACCTCGATCACCCCCCAGGCCTCGGACGGCAGCAGCCGCGCCAGCGCCTCGAGCTGCTGGCGCACATCGCTCACGTCGAACATCAGGCCGTAGAGCGAGACCAGCATGACCAGCGCCGGGAACACCGAGAACAGGCCGTAGAAGGCGACCCCCGCCGCCACCAGAAAGTCGTTGTGGGCCTCGATCTGGCACCAGACCCGCCAGGCGATGTCGCGCCAGCCCCGCAACGGGATCTGGCCGGGATGGTGCGCGGCCCGCCCCCGCCGGCGCTCGGCAGGGTCCTCGTCGAGGCGCTGGCGCTCGAAATCCGCCGCCTGCAACGCCTCCGCGAGCTCAGGTATTTCGCTTTGCAGCGCCGACCACACCGCCGCGTGGTTGTCCCGGGTGACGCTGTCCGCCACGAGCTCGGCGAAGCGGGCCACCCCGCGCCAGCGGTCCGCCGGCACCTGATGGCGCAACTCCACGGGGATGCCGTCAGCGGCGTGGCTGATCAGCTCGAGGTTGCGCAGCACCGCATCAAAGGTTCGCGGATCACGGCGGAACGCCTCGGCGTCGTAGTCGCGGGTATAGGCGAGCACCCGGTGACAGGCATCTTCCATGACCCGCCAGTCGCTCTTCCAATCTTCCGCCTCCGACGCCATGACTGCACACCCGGTGACCGGCGCCCGGTGACCATACCCCACGGACCCCGGCGCGTCTTTGCGCCGCCACAGACCGCCGTCGTGGCGCGCCCCCGTTGCCCCGTCCGGCAGATGCCGGCAGCATCGGGGAAGGCGCCGGCCGGGGTCGTGCAGACCGACCGCGTCGGCATCGACCGTGCATGGGCAACGCCAGGTATCGTGTGGAGGCGCCAATGAGCAAGGTTCGGATCGGCCTGATGGGCTTCGGCAGGGTGGGGCGGCAGCTCTATGCCCTGGCGCTCGATGACCCGCGATTCGAGGTGGTGGCCATCTCCGACGTCGGCCAGCCGTGGATCCTCCATCACCTGCTCACGAAGTCCACGGGCCGCGATGGCGAAGTGCGGCTGGAAGGCAACTATCTGGTGAGCGAGCACGGCCGCACTCGCCTCATGCCCGCGGATCACCCCAACGAGATCCCCTGGGACGTATTCGGCGTCGACACCGTGGTAGACGCCACCGGCCGCTTCCGCTCCGCCCGGGAGCTCACTCCGCACCTGCACAACGGTGCCCGCCGGGTGGTTCTCTCGGTGCTGCCCGAGGATGACCACATCGACCGGATCGTCCTCTACGGCGTCAACGAAGGCGACGCACGCGCCGAAGACCAGGTGGTCTCGGCGGGCTCCGCCTCCACCACCGCCGCCGCCCTGACCCTGAAGACGCTCGCGGACGCTCACGCCGTGGAGCAGGCGTCCATCACGTCGGTGCACGAGTACACCAGCGACCAGAGCCTGCAGGACTACGCCGGCCCCGACTACCGGCGCAGCCGGTCGGGCGCGAAGAACGTCATCCCCAACACTACCCCGGCACGGCCTTGGGTGCAGCGGGCGCTGCCGGAGCTCGACGGGCGGGTAACCGGATACGCCCTGAACGTGCCGGTGCAGATCGGCTCCATGCTCGACGTGACCGTGGCGTTCCGCGATCCCGAGGTCGATCCGGAAGTCGTGAACGCCCTGTTCCGCGCCGCCGCCGAGGCGCGTCCGGCGCTGATACAGGTCGTCTCCGACCCCATCGTCTCTTCGGACGTCAAGGGACTTGCCACGTCCCTGCTGCAGGATCAGATGGCCACCATGAAGGCCGGCCGGCACATGGTGAAGGTGATCGGCTGGCACGAGACCCTGGGTCACGCCCGGCGCATCCTCGACGTCGCCGGCCTCTACTCCGACCTCGACGACGCGCGACAGCAGGAGGCTTCGTGATGCGAGTGGCAATCAACGGCTTCGGCCGCATCGGCCGCGCGGTGTTCCGCATCGCCGAGACCACCGACGAGCTCGACGTAGTGGCCATCAACGACCTGTTCGATCACGACGCGCTGTGCTACCTGCTCGCCTACGATACCGTCATGGGCCGGTTCGAAGGCGACGTGCGCATCGAGGACGGCGAAATGGTCACGGGCCGCAGCCGCGTGCGCATGCTCAAGGAGTCCGACCCCACGAAGCTGCCGTGGGGCGATCTCGAGGTCGATGCGGTGGTGGAATCCACCGGCGCCTTCCGCAAACGCGAGCAACTCGCCATGCACCTCGAGGCGGGCGCCCGGCGGGTTCTGCTGACCGTCCCCTCGAAAGACGAGATCGATTTCACCATCGTCCTCGGGGTGAACGAGGACGGGCTCTCCCGCGATCACCGCATCATCTCCAACGCGAGCTGCACCACCAACTGCCTGGCGCCGGTGGCGAAGGTCCTGAACGACGCCTTCGGCATCCGCGAGGGTGTCATGAACACCGTCCACGCCTACACCAACGACCAGCGCCTGGCGGACGTCCCGCATTCCGACTGGCGGCGCAGCCGCGCGGCGGCGGAAAACATCATTCCCACCTCCACGGGTGCCGCCCGCACCGTCGGCGTGGTCCTCCCCGAGCTCGAGGGCCGGCTCGACGGCATCGCCTCGCGGGTGCCCGTCCCCGACGGCTCGGTCGTGGATCTGTTCGTCGAGCTCGAACGGGAGACGAGCGTCGACAGCGTCCACGACGTCATGCGGGCCGCCGCCGCCAGCGAGCGCATGCGCCCGGTGCTGGAGTTCACCACCGAGCCGGTGGTGTCGTCGGACATCATCGGCAATCCGCACTCGTCGATCTTCGACGGCTCGTTCACCCAGGTCACGGGCGGGCGCTATCTGAAATGCCTGTCGTGGTACGACAACGAGTGGGGGTATTCGCAGCGGGTGTGCGATGTGCTGCGGCAGATGGGGGCGCTGGGGTGAAGTGGGAGTACCAAGTACTCGGTACTTAGTACTTAGTACTTCAACGCTCTAGGTTTCCGCTTCCCGATCCCCGAACGTCTCCTCGAACATCTCCCACAGCGTGATGAACAGCGCCGCGATCAGCGGGCCGATGACCAGGCCGGTGATGCCGAAGACCGCCAGGCCGCCGAGGGTGGCCAGCAGCACCAGATAATCCGGCATGCGGATATCGCGGCCCACCAGCACCGGGCGCAGCAGGTTGTCGGCGGCGGCGATGACCAGGGCGCCGACGACGATCAGCACGATGCCTTTGACCACGTCGCCGGTGGTCAGGAGCATGATCGCCGCGGGCAGCCAGACCAGAGCCGGGCCCACCACCGGCAGCAGCGAGCTCACGGCCATGAGCGCGCCCCAGAGCACCGCACCCTCCAGCCCCAGCGCGGCGAAGGCGATGCCGCCGATGGCGCCCTGCACGGCGGCGATGACGAACGTGCCCTTCACGGTGGCACGCACCACCTCGGCGAAGCGCGCGAACAGATGCCGCTCGCGCACGTCGCCGAGGGGCAGAATCTCGATCAGGCGCTCCACCAGAGCGTGGCCGTCCCGCAGGAAGAAGAACAGCAGGTACAGCATCAGCGTGAGCCCGATGAGAAACTGCACCGTGTTCTGGCCGATCTGCAGGGCATTGGCGGCGAGCCAGCGGCCGGTGACCACGGCGAAGTTGGCGATGTTGCCGCGCAGGCTCTCCGGGTCGAAGCCCAGGTTGCCGGCGTATTCGAACAGGGTCGGCAAGGTGCTGCGGAACCACTGCACCGGTGCCGCCACGTCCACCTCGCCCCGCTCGATGGCGCCGATCAGCCAGGCTACCTCGTTGGTGACGGCGAGTGCCAGCAGCAGCAGCGGCAGCACGATCAGCAGCACGATGCCGAGCAGGGTCAACGCGGAGGCGAGCCCGCCCCGCCCCTTGAGCAGCACCGAGAAGCGGTCGTTCAGGGGCTCGAAGACGATGGCGAACGTGATGGCCCAGAAGATGGGAATGATGAACGCGTTCAACAAACCGAAGAACGCGAACGTCGCCGCCGTGAGCAGCGTGAAGAAGAAGACGTGCTGCATGCTGTTGCAGGCGCTCCACCGTCCGGGTGGCGCCATTCAACAGCAGGGGTGCAGCAGGAACAAGCCCTTCCGGCGGCAAGGGCTCGTCCCGCTGGCCTGCGACTACTCCACGGGCTCGAGCGCCGCGAACTCCGTCTCGGCGTCGACCTCTCCGTCGTCCGTGATCTCTACCTCGCCGGCAGAGACCAGCCGCGGCTCGTCATTGAAGAACGAATCAGGGTTCTCGTTGACCACATAGCCCACGATCTCGCCGGTCTCGCGGTCGAAGAGCACGTCCTCGATCTGCCGGCTTTCGTCGCCGGCGAAGGTGACGTCGCCGCCGAGAATTTCCGAGACGAGACGGCGCTCCGCCTCGTCTTCACCGAGCCGGAGCGTCTCGGGATCCTGGCGGTCAGACTCGTCGTCGAAGCTGACGTTCATGCCGAAGCCCACGGTCGGCTGCACCGCCACGTTGTCGAAGGACACGAAGCCGTTCTCGGTGCCGTAGAGGCTATAGGGGTACGGAACCTCGTAGAGCACGTGCTCCACCCGGGTGCCCTCCTGGTTCAACACCAGATCGCGGACGTTGCCCACGGGATTCAAGCCGTTGGTCACGTCCGCCGCCAGCAAGTCGTTGGCGCTCACCATCGATTCCCGCCGTTGCCGGAAGCGCTCGTTGCTGGCGCGCCGTTCCTGCTCCGCCTCCTGCTGCGGGGTCGCATCAGCGCCTGGAGCTTCCGCGGCAAAGGCCGCCGCGGGCATCCCCAGCGCGAATGCCGTGACGGTCAGGGTATGACAGAATTTCCTCATCTCGAGCTCCTGTCGATTATCTGTGGCGGCGCTGTCGCAAGGTCCATGCCACACGGGGATGCCGTGAACCGGTCATAATGGGCGCCGTCCAGCCAACGCGAGTCACCCGCCATGTCCGAAACCCAGCCCCACGTGTTCTCCGGATTGAAAGTCATCGACGCCTCGTCGGTGGTGGCCGGCCCGGCCGCCGCCATGATGCTCGCCGACCTGGGCGCCGACGTGATCAAGGTGGAACCCCCCGACGCCGGCGACATGCTGCGCATGCTGTCGACGATTCCCACGGTGCCGCCGGGCGCGCCCAGCAACTATCTCTGGCAGATGGACGGCCGCAACAAGCGCAGCCTGACCCTGAACCTGAAAGAATCCGAGGGACTCGAGGTGCTGCGGGCGCTGGTGGCGGAGTGCGACGTGTTCATCACCAATCATCCGCTCTCGGTGCGCGAGGCCCTGGGAATCCGCTACCAGGACCTCGAGCCCCTGAACCCCCGGATGATCTACGCTTCGGTGACGGCGTACGGCGAAGCCGGACCGGAACGCGACCGCAAGGGATTCGATCAGCTCGCCTACTGGGCACGCAGCGGGCTCATGGAGCTCATGCGGGAGGACGACGCGACTCCGGTTCAGGGGCTGCCCGGCATGGGGGACCACCCGACCGCAGTGGCCCTCTACGGCTGCATCGTCACGGGGCTGCTGCGCCGCACCCAGACCGGCCGCGGCAGCGAAGTGCAGACCTCGCTGCTGGCGAACGGGCTGTGGTCCGCCGCCTGCATCGCCCAGGGCGCCATGGCGGGCGCGGACATGGAGACCTTTCGCGAGGTGAATCGCACGCCGCTGCCGCTCATGCGCGTCTACCGCGCGCGCGACGGGCGCTGGCTGCAATTCAACATGGTGCGCACCGTGGAGGACTTCTCGCGGCTGTTCCTGGCCCTGGACGCCCCGCATCTGCTGGCCGACGAGCGCTTCGAAACCGCGGAAGGCCTGCGCGAGCACGGCGCGGAGCTCGGCGAGACCATCCAAGCCCTGATCGCCGAGCAAGACTCCGGCCACTGGCTGGCCGCCTGCGAGGCCATGGAGGTGCCGGTGAACCGGGTGGCCCTGGTGGAGGAGACCGTTACGGACCCCCAGGTGCTGGCCAACGGCATGGCTCGCCCCGCCGACGACACCCTCGGCATGCCGCTGGTGGTGAACCACCCCATCAACGTGGGGGACGCCCCCCGCGCCCGGCTGCGCCGGGCGCCGGAGCTCGGCGAGCATTCCGGGGAGATTCTGCGTGAGCTGGGGTATGGCAACGACGCCATCGCCAGACTGCGGGATCAGGGGGTGATTTGATCTTGCCGAGGAGATTGACACTTCTTGATTCGTCAAGATAGGGTTCGCGGCATGAGTGCGGTGAAGATCAGTTCCAAGGTGGACGCCAAAGCCTGGGCGGATCTGCGCGCGATGGCGGACGAGACGCATCAGAATCTCTCCGGCCTGCTGACGGAAGCCATCGAGGAATACCTGGAGCGCCGGCGCGTGCGTCCCGTGGTTCTGCAGCATCTGGAGGAATCCATCGAGGAGAACCGACGCCTCGGAGAGCTGCTTGCCCGATAGCGGCGCCGACACGGTTCGCTTCCTGACCGTCGACGAGGCCCTCGCGATCCATACCGCCTTGCTGGAAAACTTCGGCGGTCCGCCCGGGGTACGCGATCAGGGATTGGTCGAAAGCGCTCTGTACCGGCCAAAGACCGGCTACTACCGCGACCTAACAGAGATGGCGGCCGCTTTGTTCGAATCTCTGCTCATGAATCACCCTTTCGTCGACGGCAACAAACGCGTCGCGTTCTTTGCAACGGACGTGTTCTTGCGCCTCAACGGCTGGGCTTTTCGGGTGGAGGCCGACGACGCTCACGAGTTCCTGGTCGGTCTCCTCGACCGCCGCGAGTGCGATTTCGCGAACCTGCTGCCGTGGATACGATCCCACGTCATCGAACGCTGAGGCTATTCGGACCGGAACTCCCGGATGGGCCGCCAGAACCGCCAGATGAGCAGGGTGGCGGCCACCGAGATCACGCCACCCAGCACCATGGTGTTGCCGGCGCCGATGGCGCCCGCCCAGGCGCCCACCCAGATGGTGCCGACGTTGTTGGCGGTCTGAGCGGCCAGAATCATCAGCGCGAACGCGCGCCCGCGCATGTGATCCGGCGTGGTGAGCATCACCGTGGTCTGGCGGACCGCTACGGTCACGGCGTCCGCGGCGCCGAGCAGCGCGATCATGAGCACCCCCAGCCACAGCGTCGAGGCGGTGCCGAACCCGAACAGGATCACGCCGTAGGCCAGCGACGCATACAGCACCAGCATGCCCTTGGCGCGGTACCCCGCCAGCAGCAGGGCCAGAAACGAGCCGAGGATGGCGCCGGTGGAGTTGGCGGCGCCGAGGAACCCGGTGGCACTGGCCCCGCCGGCGAACAGCCCGAGCGCGAGCACCGGCAGAATCTCCCGGTAGAACGAGGCCACCGTGATCCCGGTGTCGAGCAGGAACAGCCCGGGCAGAATCGGATGCCGGGCCACATACCCGAGCCCCTCCCGGGTCTGGGTCAGGGTGGACCGGGGCGCATCCGCGGCGTGGCCCTCCGCCACGCCGTGGGCCCGTATCAACAGCGGCAGTATTGCCGAGACGAACGCGATGGCCGCGGCGGTATAGAACGCGGCGGTGAGCCCGGCCGCGGCGGCGACGCCGGCGAACAGCAGCGGCCCGGCGATGGCGGCGGCGTTCTGCGAGGCCGTATCCGTGGACGCCGCCAGCATGATGTGCTTCGCGGGGATCACCATGGGCACCATGGCCGAACGCGCGGGATTGGCGAACATCTGCGACGCAGCGGTGAGCGCGATGCCCACGTACACCATCCACGGCTTCAGCAGACCGCCGGTGTCGAGCAGGGCCAGGGCCAGCATCGCCGCGCAGGTGATGCCGTTGGCCAGCAGCATGAGCCGTTTGCGATCGATGCGGTCCGCCAGCGTGCCGCCCCACAGCAGCGCCGGGACCTGCACCACGAGCTGCACCACGCCGATGAACCCCACCAGCACGGCCGAGCCGGTCTCCTCGAGCAGCCACTGCGCGGTGGCGAGGATCCGCAGCCACATCACCACCGTGGCGGTGACCATCACCGCCCATAGGTAGCGGTAGTCGCGATAGAGGAATGCGCCCCACGGGCGGCTCGCGGACATCGATCGGCCGAACGACGTCAGACGGGCGCGCGGCGGCTCACAGAGCCAGGGCCGTGCTCACCAGCAGCGCCAGCAACACCACACTCGCCAGCGAGAACACGAGAAAGCGCAGGGGAATGACATTGCGGGTCGCCTGAATCAGCGAATGCACCACCCGCAGCCCCACGTACGCCCAAGCCAGCCCCACGCTGAACGCATCGGCGGTTCCCGCCACCTGCGCCGCCAGCGCCAGGGCATAGAAGATGGTGGGCTGCTCGTGGAGGTGGTTGTAGTTGTCGGCGACCCGCGTCACCTCCGGCGGCAGCGATGGCATGACGCCGGTGCGGGAGGCCTCGGCGAGATCCACGCCGGCCGCGCGCATGGCCGGAATGCGCGTAGCGTACATCCACACCAGCATGACGAAGGTCCACCCTGCCAGCGCCAGCACCGGCCCGATCATGCTCGATTCCATGTCACTCCCCCGTTCGTGAAGAACGGCGAAGGTTCGGCCATGGAAAGCCGCTTTTCAACCCGCAGCGCAACCACTCAGCCGGGCATCAACTCCGACATGCGCCGCTTGATCTCCTCCTCGGACAACTGCTCCACCACCGCACAGATCGTCCAGTGGTTGCCGCCGGGGTCGCTGACCCTGGCACTGCGATAACCGTAGAACTGGTCCTCCGGCGCCCGCAGGGCGCTGGCGCCGTTCTCCAGCGCCCGCTGGTAGGCCGCGTCCACGGCAGGGCCGTCGTCGACGTAGTAGGTCAGCATCGCCGGCATGGGCGGGGTCTCGGGGGAGGCATCACCCAGCATGACCACCGAATCGCCGAGACGCACTTCGGCGTGCGCCACCGAGTCGCCGGGGCCATCGTAGCGCTCCACGAGCTCGCCGCCGAAGGCGGTCTCCATGAAGCCGATGACGTCCGCGGCGCCGGGAACGGCGAAACTCGGGGTGACCGTGTGGTGACCTTCAGGACGGGGAAGCCTGGCCATGAGCAAAACTCCGGTTGAAGGTCGGATCGATGAAATACCGGCGGGGCTGGAAAAGCAAGGCCGCGGCTGCGCTTCGACAGCCGCGGCACGCGGCCGCGGCGCGCGGCCGCGGCTACGCGGTTTCGGCGTAGTTGGCGACCTCCTTCATCGACAGCTTGATGCGCCCGCGCTGGTCGACGTCGAGGACGACCACCTCCACGGTCTGCCCTTCCTGGAGGTAGTCGGAGACGTTCTCCACCCGCTCGTCGGCGATCTGCGAGACGTGCAGCAGGCCGTCCTTGCCGGGGAGGATGTTCACGAACGCGCCGAAGTCCACCACCTTGGCCACCGTGCCCTGGTAGATGGTGCCGATCTCCGCTTCCGCGGTGATGGCCTCCACCCGGGCCACCGCGGCCTCGAGCGCTGCCGCATCGTCGGCGTAGATCCGCACGCTGCCGTCGTCCTCGATGTCCACGTCGGCACCGGTCTCTTCGACGATGGCGCGGATGGTGGCGCCGCCCTTGCCGATCACGTCGCGGATCTTGTCCTGCGGCACATGGATCACGGTCATGGACGGCGCGTTCTCCGACACCGACTCCCGCGGCTGCTCGATGACCTTCGCCATCTCGCCGAGGATGTGCCGGCGGCCCTCGAGGGCCTGGCTCAGCGCCACTTCCATGATCTCCTCGGTGATCCCGGCGATCTTGATGTCCATCTGCAGCGCAGTCACGCCCTTGGCCGTGCCCGCCACCTTGAAGTCCATGTCACCGAGGTGGTCCTCGTCACCGAGAATGTCCGTGAGCACCGCGTAGCGGTTGCCGTCCTTCACCAGGCCCATGGCCACGCCGGCCACCGGCGCCTTCACCGGCACCCCCGCGTCCATCAGCGCCAGCGACGTGCCGCACACGGTGGCCATGGAGCTCGAGCCGTTGGACTCGGTGATCTCCGAGACCACGCGCAGGGTGTACGGGAACTCGTCGACGGACGGCAGCACCGCCTCCACCGCGCGCCGTGCCAGCCGGCCGTGACCGATCTCCCGGCGCTTGGGCCCGGCCATGAACCCGGCCTCGCCCACGCAGTACGGCGGGAAGTTGTAGTGCAGCAGGAAGTTGTCCTTGTAGGAGCCTTCCAGGGCATCGATGAACGCCGCGTCGCGCATGGTGCCCAGGGTGGCCACCACGATGGCCTGGGTCTCGCCCCGGGTGAACAGGGTGGAGCCGTGGGTCTTGGGCAGGAACGGTGCCTGAATGTCGATGGGGCGGACCGTGCGCAGATCGCGCCCGTCGATGCGCGGCTCGCCGTCCAGCACCCGTTCGCGGACGAGCTCCTTCTCCACCGCGGCGAACATCCCGGCCACGTCGTCGGCCTCGTATTGCGGCGCCTCGCCGCCGGCGAGACGTTCCACCGCCTCGGCGCGCAACTCGCTCACCCGCGCCTGACGCGCCATCTTGTCGGTGGTGCGATAGGCTTCACCGAGCCCGTCCCGGACCAGGGTCGCCACCGCGCTCTTGAGGGCTTCGTCCACCGGCTCCGGTTCCCAGTCCCAGCGCGGCTTGCCGGCCTCCGCCACCAGCTCGTTGATGGCG